>JBNMJI010000011.1:0-18803 GCA_050873725.1 Roseburia sp. | reverse complement strand
GTCTGGCACAGTTAGATAGTAGTAAACCATATTCTTATACGGCGTCAGAGGATGGAGCATTTACATTTGTGCCGGGAACTGCAGAAGAGGACAGTGCAAATCAGTCCTGCCAGGTTGAGATGGGATATGTCTGGTATACAGGAGGACTTTATAATAATAATCTTTTCCGGGATTATGTTTTAGGAGCATTATCCGAGGATGATTTGAAAGTAGAAGTGACAGCTGTTACAGAGTCAGAACTTACATCCGTTGATGTATCGAATATGGATCTTATTTATATTGGCGGACAGGGATATGAAGCAGGAATGAAGTATCAGCTTACTTCCCCGGAACTTCTTACACAGGTGGATAAAATCTATAAGAAAATTTTGGGTAAAGCGCCGCTTCTTATTGATTCTTCTGTATTGGAAAGTGCGCTTACTGATTATAATACTTCTGATATTGCAAAACTTGTGGTATGGAGCATTCAGAAGGAGTTAAAGGATGATCCACAGTCTGTAGATACAGCAGAATTATGTGCCACAGATTCTTTAAACAGCAATTATAATGGCAATAATACCAATTATGCAGAAAATAATATTTACTGCATGAAAACGACAGATGAGAGTGGGGTAAGACAGCCGGTATTTACCGATTTACTGGAGGACTTTACAGACGAAATGCAGGAGGCGGATGGATTTGCGTCTGTCCGGGCATTGATTGAACAGGAGAATACCCTTCGTACACCACTGGATGCGATTGATACCACCCTTTCAAAGGCAATGGTTTTACAGTATATTCTGAATTATCCTTACGAGCGTACCTTCAGTGATAAAGAAGAGCTGCGGGTGCTGGATATTGAACCGGCGATGGGAGCACTGTATCTTGACGAAAATGCAGATACGGATGATGACAGAATTCTGACCAAAGAGAAGCTGGCAGACTGGACCGGTGTTGCGATTGATAAGATTACCATTACCCGTATGACCTCTGCAGAGTTTATTGGTAAAATCGAAGATATGAATATGGAATACGACCTTGTCTATATCGGACTTGGATATGCAGGAGATAATTCAGATTCAGAAGTAACAGAGCAGGGAGATTATATGAACCGTGATGAAAATGGCAATACGGTTTATAATGATTCCCTGATGGATGGACTGGTCTATACCCATACCGGGGATGCTTTTTTGAGAAAGGCTATTCTGGGTGGATTATTAGATACGGATTATGTAGATAACAATACATCGAATTATCTCTATGGAGGCAGTCCGAGCAGCTCAAAGGATCCATATGGAAATCGTGACCAGTGGGACAGCGGACTGGGTAAGCTTGTTACGGCAACCCAGACAATCAGTGGATTCCAATATGATAATCCAAAGGACAGCAGTGCCCGCCAGGAAATCGAAGTCACAGTAGGTGATGTAGGTGTATACCGTTCCAGCGGTAATGATATTACGAATACGAAAAAACGGGATTTGGAAGAGTTCCTGGGAGCAAAATATCCGGTTCTTTTTGCACAGAATTTTGTGACTGCAGAGGGAGAAGTGAATGAGAAGGTAATCGATAATTCCTCTGTTCTTTATCAGTTTGCAAAAGAAAATCTGGCACAGGATAATGTATTTTATCTGGATGCAGATGGAAAGCCGAATGATGAAGGCAGCTTCCGGTATTATATTAATATGCCAAAGGTAAAACTTGTTATGCTTAATCCAACGACCGGAGCAGAAGAAAGTGATACCGCATTAAAAACGGGAGAAGCCCGGACTATAGATAATAATTATGGCAATAAAATCGTGGAAATTCGTAATGACAAGAAGGATTCTGATGTCTATACCCTGCGTTACCGTTTTCGGATAGACAGTTCCGTAGATGCCAGTGTGGCTACAGTATATCATGCAGCACTTTATTTTGATATGAATGCAGACGGTAAATTTATTGAGAATAGTATTTATTCAGAGCAGCAGAGAGACTGCATCATATATGATGCATCCGGTAATGAAGTAAACCGGGATACAGAAGGAGAATATCAGTTAAGCAGTGGACAGGAATATTATCTTGAGAAGGATATCCCAAGTGAGTATCGTGGTATGCTGACCTGGAAACTGGAACTGAGCCAGACTTCGAATTCTTATATCCGTACAGCAAAAACAGGTTATACGATTGTATCAAGACCGGCAGATGACAGCAGTGTGCAGACAGTCAAAGTACTTCAGATTATGGGAAATAATAATGAATGGGGTGGTTACTTTAATCTTTCTACAGATGGTGATATGCGGAAATTTATCAGTAATTTTGAAAAAACGGAAGGAGTCCGGTTTGAAATTACAGCCATTACCATGAGTAATTTCGATGGCGTATATACATCCTTTGAACAGTTGAAGGATTATCAGATGTTAATCTTTGGTTTCCAGGACAGCTATTCTGACATAACCAATGCAGATACACTGGCGGCAGTAGATGATTATATTGTCAGTGGACGAAGCGTATTGTTTACCCATGATAATTCGTCCTTTGTCAATGTGGCAACAGAGCAGATGTATTGTCAGGACAATCCGGATGGACGTGATGGTTGGAATCCGGGCTGGCTCAGTTACCAGAATGGTGTGGGAAATGCAAGTCAGGTAGAGCGTCACTGGGGTTATTCTGTCAATCAGAAATTCCGTGGTGTTCTTGGAATGGATCGTTATGGAATTACTTATAATGAGCGTATTTCCAAAGACCCGCAGGCGGCACAGCTTCGTTCCCTGCTATTAAAAGAGGGGCAGCTTTTAGATATCAGTACCACTACAGATGCATCCGGCAATGAGATAACAACAGGAACCATCGATATGGCGCATGGAGGTGTAACTACAAGACAAAACCCGGATGGCAGTGGGGCACTGACTTCTGCGATATTAGGAAACGATAAAGATATTGCTTATGTAGCGGGAACGAATCAGAAGCAGTCCTATGGTCAGACACAGGGCTATACCTATGGCGCAATTAACTTTCATTATAGTAGTAATATAGCGGAAGCGAAGTATGCGTATAACAAGTATCTGATGTGGCGTACACTTCCATTACCATCAAAAAGAAATGAAATATCCATTGGAAATCTGAAAAACAATGCAACAATGTATGCAACCCAGGTAAATGATGGACAGATTACGCATTATCCATATGAGATTGGCAGCCAGATTACCATTGCGAATACCCATTATCAGTATTATCAGCTGAATATGGATGAAGATACGGATGGAGATGAGAACAGCGATATTGTAGTATGGTACTGTCTGAGTGCGTCCGGTGATGCTTCAGAGGTTTATACCAGTTCTCCAAATGATGTACGCAATAATTATTATATTTACAATATTGGAAATATAACATATTCCGGTGTAGGACACAGTACCGTAAGAAATGTGAACGAGAAGCAGCTGTTCTTTAATACAATCGTGGCTGCATATAAGACCAGAATTAAGGATCCAGCAGTGAAAATCTTAGAAAGTGGAAGCCGTACCTCAGCAGAAAAGGAAGCTGCGTATGTGCATACAGACAATGCCATTGGAAACAAGGCACTGGAAAATGAAGTTACTTTCTATTACATGGTAACAGATTCCAACCTGGTAACCTCTGATAAAGACATCAGCGTGGATTATTCCATGGTAGATAAGAATGGAAACAGTGTGGCACTTCCGGTACAGGCAGCAGATGGACAGGCCTATATTACGACAGAAGCAGTAAATGGAGACAGTCTTTATACAGATTCTGCCACACGGATTAGTGGACTAAAGAGTGGGGAGGTATATAAAGTTACCGTTCATAATCTGACGGATACCAAAGTTCAGGAAGCAATTACCAATGGTAATATGCAGGTTGTGGTTCATGCAGTCAGCAGCTTTGATTATTATGGAGACAGCTATGGATTGGGTGATGATGTCAAAGGTGTTCCACAGAGCAGTGCATCCCTGAAAATATTAGGAACAACTCTGTTTGATTTGGACTAAAACAAAAATCGACAAGTATTGACAAAAAAAGACAAAAAATTTTTCCTAGGAAATATGGGGACGAAATCGTTTAAAGCCCAAAAATGCCCGGAAAAACGGGAAAAAAGGGGTTGAAAAACTGGTAACGTTTTCATATAATAAACATATATAAAGAACCAAGTAGAGTGAATGGTCGCGGCTGCATCGTCGAAAGACAGCAGACGAGGAAAGTCCGGGCTTCACAGGGCAGGATGCCGGATAACGTCCGGTGGAGGCGACTCCAAGGAAAGTGCAACAGAAATGTACCGCCAGGTAACTGGTAAGGGTGGAAAGGCAGTGTAAGAGACTACCGCATCTCTGGTAACAGAGGTGGCTCTGTAAACCCCATTCGAAGCAAGACCAGATCTAAGCGTTGACGTGGCCCGCCAGCTTAAGGTAGGTTGCTTGAGGCGGTTGGCAACAGCCGTCCTAGATAGATGACCATTTTCAACATAACCCGGCTTACAGCTCTGCTTGGTTTTTACTATCAAATTCTGTAATGTTATCCTGGAGAGGTAACATGATTGCGTATACAACGCATTGGAGGGTGGAAGGGAAGCAGCTTTTGATAGGGGGAAAGGTTTTTACAGAAGAGAAAAGACAGCATGGAAGTACCGCTTTATCAAAAGAATAAGTGAATTTGTGGGAGAGCAATGCTCTTCTATTTAATGATACCAAAATCAAAAGATAAAGGGGTAAAAAAATGAAGAAGACAGAACGTAAGAAGACAAAGCTTCCTCAGCTTCGCATTGTGGTAGCGGCAGTCGCAGTAGCTATTCTTGTAACAGCGGGACTTACTGTTAAGACTGTAATGGATGCGAGAAAGGAATTTTTAGGAGATGGCTATTTACTGGTGCCATCGAAGGAAGCTGAGGTAACAACTGATGTAAATGAACAGTACTATTTCTCAGCAGGAACTTCTTATCGTGAAAAATTTGGACAGACCATTTCTTTTAAAGATACATCCAGTCAGAAAGTGACAACGGATACGAAACAATTTCTACATTATCTTGATGGTTCTCTGGCAAGCTTTACAAAAGGAGTTGTCATGGACCTTTCTGAAGTAGGTAATGATCAGGCAACCTACTATGGAATCTCAAACAAAACCACTATTTTAAAAGACGGTACAGGTTATTCTATGTCCTACATGGGTGATAACTTACAGATGAATGAATTTATCTGGAAAATTGCAGATGACAGATATATGATTGTAACTCCACAGGTTACCCTGCATTTAAGCGAGGGTTCTGAGGTTACTCTGCCGGACTATATCCAGCTTCAGTATGTAGATGGCGGAATCGTGCGTCTGGTACACCAGCAGGGAACTTATCAGACGGTAGCAGATAATGCTTATCTGATTACAGACAGCGGTGTGGAACTGGATCTGATGAATAAGACATTTATGGTAAATGGCGTAGAGGCATTATCCTTAGATGATATGGTAATTGATTCTTCTGCAAACTTAAAAGTTGATGAAAATGAAGATGAAGTGAAAATTCCTACTTTCAACGTAGTAAATGGTAAAGATGGCTCCGATGGAGACGAAGGAGAATCTGGGCAGGACGGAACTGCCGGTGAAAGCGGCCAGGATGGTAATGGCGGTACAGATGGAGACGATGGCAGCAACGGATTTGATGGACAGGAAGGAAACAGCGGAGACTGGGGTTACGATGGAAAAGACGGAGGCAATGGACAGAATGCAGAGCATGCAGGTTCTAATGATGGAATTGCATCTATTGAGCAGCAGCAGGCACCACGCGTTTCTCTTGAGACAGATACTTATACCGTAGGACCAAACTCCGTCCTGATGAATTTGAAAATTGATGACCCGAACAGTATGTTACAAAGTGACCTTACATGGGTAATTTACAATCGTAATACTATGGCAGAAGCAGCCAAGGGTATTATTCCACGAGGAGTAACCAGTGCAGCAGTATCTACCAGTGCATTACAGCCGGATACTGAATATGTCATTGTAGTTTCCGGAAGCTATGCAACAGAAATTAATACATATGACAGTGATTTCTTTACAAAAGTATTTGCAACAGAGACACTGGGACTTCGTATTGAGAAAGTTCAGGTGACAGAAGATACCATTTCCATAAAGACAGTAATGGCTGAGGACAGCCAGGTGGGAAGCTATTCCATTGCACTTTATGATGAAGCAGGTAATAAAATCAGTAATATCAGTAATGTATATACAGCTGGAACGGATTTTGTATTTAATGCAGCCACCGGATTGGAAAATGGTAAACATTTAGACCCGAATACCAGTTATACCGTAAGACTTACCAATCTTATCAATAAGGACAGTACTTCAATTGGTGCAGATGTTTCCAAACAGATTACAACATTAAAGACAACGCCGTATTATGAAGGTGCAGATAATACGAAGATTGAAATTGGGGCAACCAAGGCAGTGGCAACCGGCAGTGACCGTTATCAGACCATCAGCCTGAATCTCGATACTTCCATTCAGGATCCGGACAGCGGAATTACCGGATACCGTTATGAATTATATGAAGTGTCTGCAGTAGGTGAAGACCCGACAACAGCACCGGCATTTGTAAAAGAAGTACAGGGCATGCAGACGGTTACTTTCAATGTAGACCGTAATAAGAGTTATGTGGGAAGAGTAGTAGTACTCTTTGAGGATAATGAGAAGTTAGTAGAGATTCCAAGTGGATATACAGATGTAACTTCCCTGAATCAGACAAATTATCCGATTGTAAGCTTCGTAAGCATGAAACGTAATTACGATAGTATTGAAGGATATGTAATGGTAAATGATAAGCAGAACATGCTTCTTGCCAATATAGACAGCGATTATCCACTGAACGTAACTTTAGTCAGTGAAGCTGGAAATCCGATTTCCATTCCTTTGTATACAGAAGCAACGGCTCCGGACGGCAGCAGTGTAACCGGAGAAGATGTGAAGTATTATTACTTCAAACAGGACGGATTAAGAAGAAATACTAAGTATTCGGTATCTGTATCAGGACCGGTAAATGACAGTGGAAAAGCATGGGAAAATATGTCAAAGGCAGAAAAAGATATCTGTTCCCAGTATTACCTTGCCGGTGTAAATATTGATACCGGGGATCCGACTACCATGGTTGCCCGCTATAAGATGACAGATACAGCAGAGAACCTTTTTACGGTACAGTTTGGTATTACAGCAGAAGCCGGCAGCGATGCATCTTATGAAGTTGGAAACTTAGAGAAAGTATCCTTTACACTGATGACAAAGTCAGGTGAGGTGATTGGTAATGCAGCAACATTGGTAGATGTGAATGAGCAGAGACACACCAGTGATTTCTCAGGCGTTTATTCTGCAGCAGGAACTGATGATGCCAATCAGAATTACAGTTCACAGTATATGCTGACAGATGCAACATTCGGTGCAAAGGGAGACAGTCGTATTGCTGCAGGTGGTGATTTTGTAATCAAGATTAACTACGGTTATGACTATACACAAAATGATACCGATTATCCGGATTATACCAATGAGATGGATTGGGAAGAAAGCAGTATGCGCTATGAGTTCAAACTGGAAACAAGACATACCGCATTAGACCCGGATAATGCAATTAAAGTAAAAGAAATCAGTAATGCAGAGGCTCCGGATGAACACAAAGAAAGTGATATTGATGATGATACAACGGTTGGTGTGACATTGACACCGGATTACCGTTGGGATGATGTGACTTCTGTGACCTACTATGTATATGAAGTTGGCGCATTGGAAAATGAGCCGGTCATTAGCGGCAACCTGAATAAAGGAAACTGGGCAATCGATGGAACAACCATTGAACCTGTGGCAGTTAAAACAGTAAAATATGCACCGGACAGTCAGCCGGATGTAGGAATGCAGATTTCTCCTTGGACAGTTTATTTTAAGGATAAAGCTACAGACAGTAATACATCCAATGTGGATGATAAGGGCAGAACAATATTTGAGCGTGGAAAACAGTACTTTGTACGGTATGAGGTAACTACCAGCGGTAAGTTGGGTGATACTGCAGCAGGCGATAAATATCCGGCATGTGTATATGCAGGCGTTTTAGACCGGGATATCCCATTCTACCGTTCACAGGTATTTGCTTTATCAAGACAGGTTCCGGTAGTACAGAGATATCTCTATGATACCGAGACAAAGACAGATGGAACTACAACACAAACCTGGAAATATAAGATTACAGACCCGGATAATGCGCTGTTAGCAGCATCGGAAGGTGATGTTTCCGCAAATGTAAAAGCAGCAGTTACCGAGTACACGGATTTTGAAAGTGCAGCAGCAGCGGCAGATACCGGTGTTGCAAAGGATGTAGCAGCTCTTAATAAACTTTATGTGGATGAAAAGTTAGAAGCATCTTATAAAGATATCAGCTTTTCCGGACTGACAGATGGACGTTACTATACCGTAACGATTCCATATGAACTTTATACCGGAATGACACAAAACGTTGTGGAAGAACCAGTTCCGGTAAATGCAGTATCAGAGATTAACACGGAAGTATTAAGTGACAGTATCGCAGATGTAAAACATACTTCGGCAGCAGGAGATTACACTGTAAACGGAGTAATGGTAAAAGGTGTCGGAACAGAGGAAGGTCTTGTGGATGATTACGGATACCGAATCCGTCTGACATTGCAGGGAAGTGACTTGTTCCGTGTGGCAGCATTAAAAGTTACTTTGACAGCACCGAATAAAGATGGCGTAGAGACTACTGTAGTGTATGACCCGGTAGAGGTTACATTTGCAGATGGTAAGACCGGACTTGGAAGTGCAAAGAACAGCTATGGATATGCATATCTTGATTATGCACCGATTGTAAAAGCAGGAATCAACAGCGAAGATGCCAAAGTTACCGTAGAAGCTTACTATACGACATACGAAGCAGGAACCAAATCCTTGGAAGAATATGTGGGTCAGGCAGATTCCGATACATTTACTGCCTCTGATAACAGTGCGTGGGCATTAAAAGCATGGAATTACCAGAACAATGACGATGGATTAAGTTTCAGCAGTATTTATATGAAAGCCGGAGACAACAATGGCAACCTTTCCGGATGCCAGCTTGTAGCAGAGAATATCGGAGATGCCCTTCGTGTAAGTACACCGGGCGGTTCCGTATTCCAGCCGACCATGGATGCAGATTTTAAATCCACCGGATTCTCAGAGGAAAATGGAACATTGTCCTTACGTTATACCTTAGCAGCACTTTGCACCACAGAAAAATCTGATGCAGAGAAATACTCTGATGTATTATTCTCCTTAACTAAGAAGTTAGCGATGGATCAGATTGGAATGCAGGATGTAGATAACGGCTCCTATTATGTAGTAGAACGTCTGGCATTAAAACCGCTCCAGATTGATATGGGAAATAAGGCAGATGATTATGAGATTGCTAATTTCCATACAGGAGACGGAATGCCGGGAATCAAATATTCAGCAAACAGCTCCATTGGTATGCGTAGTGCGGCTGTCCGTTTTGAAACAAAGGGACAGGTACCAAACGAGACAGATAAGGGTATGTATTTATACCTCTATAAAACCGCAGGAGATACTGCAATCAAACTGGAAAAATGGAAGGATGCTGATGGCAAGTACTATTACCTGCCGGAAGGTGGAACACCAACCAGTGATGCGGATACAAAAGAAAGCAGTGCAGATGATGGAACGGATGACAAGTACGGTGTGGCAATTACCTTAAATGAAGGGGACGAATTAAACGGCACATTAGAATATGAAATTCGTGGACTGACTGCAGGAACCGGATATTATGTTATGGTTAAAGCAAAAGATACTTCCGGTGATTTAAAAGAACTCTTTGATTACCAGAGAGAAAAGGGTGGCTACCATTACAGCTTTACTACCACGAATGAGATTCAGATGGTAGCAGATGCACCGACCTGGATTTACAACTTATATAACAGCAAGATGGGGCAGATGCAGTTCGCAATTAAGGGTAGTGAAGGTACCGGAATGCGTATTTACTATAAGGTATATACCAGAGATGGTAATACTGAAATTAAGTGGGATAATGCAACCGGCAATAAATACGATGCAGAGAAAGGATATCTGATTGAGCCGCTGGGTAATAAGATTAAATACTATCACAGTGATAAGACCTTAAATAATAAGGTAAATATCTGCTTTAACCCTGGAATGCTTGCATTAAACAGCCAGTACAACGTAGTACTGACAGCATATGCAACAGATAACGATGGAAATATCATTGAGACGACACCAATCGGAACGCTGACACAGACCATCAATACACCAAACAGTTTAAGCAACCCGAGAGCTTCCATCCGTGTGGTTCCGGGTAAGACAACTTTGGATATTACCGTAGTAATGAACGATAACAACAAAGTAATTTATGGCGATACTTCTACGGTAGATATTTATGATAAGAGCGGTAATAAGGTAGAAGGTAAATCCTTTACCGTTACAGCAGTATCCGGACAGGGAACGTATTCAAAGACTTATACAGTAGACGGACTGAATGAAGACAGCCCTTATACCGTAAAACTGACTGCGGCACTGGATAAGGATAATGATGGAAGCAACGATAATAACGATTACACAACAGTAGTTTCTACTGCAACCGTAAGTTCTGCAAGTGCTTCTGTTTCCACATCCTATACAGATGATGGCAAATTAATTCTTACACTGAGAGATAAATCGAACTTTGACGATGTTAAGACAATCCTTTACAGTATTGATTCCGATAACGGAGCAACACATTATGAAGGAGAGAGTGTTCCGGTAGACAGCTTTGGCAACTCCGGTGGTACGTTGTACTATACAACACCGTTTGCACCTGCAAGTGGCAATACTTACAGTTATACAATCCAGTATTATGATGCCGGCGGCACACTGCTTGGTACAACAACCGGATACTTCAGTAAGTAAGAAATAGCAGAAGCCGCCATGCGGCAGAAAGAAAAGGAATGAACAAATGAAGAAAGCAAAAAATAAAGCAATGTTCAATTTGTTTGGCAGCTTAATTGTACTTGTTCTCATAGGACTGACTGTTACGGTTGTCATGGTGGTCCGCTCCCGGAATGGTTCTTATACCGTTCCGGCGGGCAGTGTGGTATATGACGAAGAAAATGAGTATATACCAATTGACGAGGATGCCACCTTATATCAGAAAAGTGATGAAAATTACTATCTAAAAACTGCAGATAAGGAAGTCTACAGCTTAGGCGGCAATGCAGTCATTAAAGACGGAGAGTCCGGCAGCATTGTCATCTATGGTGACTTATATCAGATTGCGGCAGATGGTACGGTAACCAGCAACACCGGAAGAAATGAGGTGACTGATTTATCTCAGGCTGCACTTTATAAACTGGCAGACCGGAAATATCTTATGACCGGAAAGAAGATTGCATCCACAGACAGTACCTATGAGACCAGCGGCTATGTTTATATAAATATTTACAAGTCCGGTACAGCAGTACTGATGAACGATGAAGCATATAAAAATATGGTTTATCCGATTATGCTGCAGAGCGATGATCTGTATTTTGACATTTCCAGCGAGTATGCACTGTTTGGTGAAAACCTGGTGAACCTTAAAAATGTACTGGGAAGCACCAATGAATATACCGGAGATGCATTGATTTATACAGAAGGTCATGTAGATGATGAACAGTATGCGACAGCGGCAAATAATCCGGACAGTATTACAATCGTAGCCGGTAACGGCGGAAGCGGTGGAAGCGGAGGCTCAGCCGGTAACGGTGGAAGCGGCGGAAGCGGAGGCTCAGCCGGTAACGGTGGAACCGGAGGAGATGGCGGAAGCGGCGGAACCGGAGGAGTCGGCGGTAACGGTGGAACCGGAGGAGTCGGCGGAGACGGTGGCTCTGGAGGAGACGGCGGCCGTGGAAGCGATGCCAATATCAGCGCATTGAAATGGGTAGAATTAAGCGGAGTAACTGCAGGAATTGGAACCATTGACGTAGATTATTTTGTATCAGATGTTACAGATGATTATGTTTCTGTTTATCTGCTGGTAGATCATAAGGATGCTTCCGGCAATGCCAAGACAGATAAGATTTATCTGAATAAGACATCTACCCATTATACGATTACCGGATGTACGCCGGGAACAAACTACACTGTAACGCTTTGTTATGATGCATATTATTCTACCGGTGGTATCATTGATGATGAACCGACATCCGTAAAGCAGGATAGTGTAAAAGTAAAAACAGGAAGTAATTTAGGAACCCTTGAAGTAGTATCCTTAAATGAAAGCAGTGTATCCTTTGATGTTTCATTAAACAGCAATTACCTGATTTCTTCCGGTAAAGTAGCTCTTTATAATGGAAATACGAAGCTGGGCACTTATACATTGGATTCCAATACTATTAAGAATGCGGCGAAGGATGCAGTAGGAGCAACTATTTCATTTAACAAATCACAGGTATCCAATGGAGACCGGTTATATCTGAAGTTTGAAGATGTCATTTACAATGGGGCAGCCTTTGATATTACAGAACAGGCATCCATTACATATAACAAATAATAAGAGGATTCAAAAGAGAAGGAGAGAATAAAATGGAAACAGTTTTGGCGGCAACAATGACAGCAGTAGGTTGGATTATCGGACTTGCATTTCTTGGAACAGGAATCGGACTTGGAATTCTTGGAGCAAAAGTAGCGGAAGCAGTGGGACGCAATCCGGAAACAAAGAATGATGTAATTCATTCCATTATGGTAGTAGCAATTGTGTTGACATTACTTTTACTTTTGTTATTTGCATTTGTACTGGTATTGTTATTCTTTAATCCGTTAACAGCATAAGATATGGGAGGAAATGGCACATGGGTATATTTGTTGCCGCAGTAATCGTCCTTATCGTCTTAATCTATTTTATGATTGTTATGCTGCGAAGCGTAGTATCGGAAGCCAGTCATCAGGTGAATTCCTATTTCATAAAGAACTTAGAAGGCTACGATGCGCAGTTCAAAGAGAAGTTCAAACAGATGAATGAGCTGAAGGAAGAACAGGAAACACTGAACCGGGAAGTAAAGAGCATGAAGAACGAATTAGTTTCTTACAAGACTTCCCCGTTCTATGCACCTCGTCCACTGGCACGAGATGTCTATATTCCGACAGCCCGTTATATCGATAATGACTTCTTTGAAGAGTATAAGATTGCAAAGGATAAACTGTTAAGTATCAATAAGCAGCAGGTTATCAATAATGTAATGAGCAAGGTAGAGTATGTGGGGGATATGGACCGGTATCAGACTGCCTGCGGAATTATTGAAAAACTGAATTTTGAAGCGGTGTATGATTTGTGCAGCATACAAAAAGAGGACCAGCTTTCTGTATTAAAGGAATGCTTAGATAATCAGGAAGCAGCGTTGCTTTTAGAGTATGTTGAGAACATGCAGGAAATGGAAGAGTTTGAGATACTTGCATTTTTAGATTACATCAAAAAGGTGAAAAATGATAATGACCCGTTTGTATATGTCAGTGTCGGCGAAAACGAGAATGACTATACAGATGAGGAAAGAAAGATAATCTGTTCCATTGATGACAATATCTGTGAAGGATTAAAGATTATCTATCAGAATAAGATTTATGACTACAGTATCTATAAAACAAGAAGAAAAGTGGGTAGCTGAAGATGAGTACATTTATTGAAGGATTGGTTAATTCAAAACTTCGCAACATGAAGGAAATGAAAAATGTTTACGAAGTGGGACATGTAGTAAAAGTAAGAGATTACATATTGGAAGTAACAGGTCTTGAATCCGTTGGATTTAATGAGCGTGTTATTATTTCTAATTATTCCGTGGGATATGTAACTGCAATTAAGAAGAATTCCGTTATGGTAGCTGTATTGCAGCGTGCCAATGCCATTTATGTAGGAGATGAAGTGGTAACAACCGGCTATGATTTCTGCGCTATGTACAGCCGTGCAGCAATCGGTCATATCATTGATATCTTTGGAAATGACAGACTGTTAGATGAAAAGTTTGAACAGTTAAAGCCATTGCCGATTGAAACAGAGCCAATTCCAATCATGGAGCGTGGTCCGGTAGAACGTCCTCTGTATACAGGAATTGCCGGAATCGACCTTATTTATCCGATAGGATTTGGACAGAGACAGTTAATCATCGGAGATAAGAAATCCGGTAAGACACAGATTGCACTGGATACCATTATCAACCAGAAAGATAAGAACGTAATCTGTATCTATGTAGCAATTAACAAAACCAAGAAGAATATCAAGGAACTGTATGATAACCTGATGAAAAAAGGTGCTATGGAGTATACCATGATTGTAGCTTCTTTCAGTGAGGATGAACCTCCGGTTGCATACTTTACACCATATGTAGCAATGTCCATTGCAGAGCTTTATATGAGAGAAGGACAGGATGTACTGGTTGTTTTGGATGACTTAAAGAGCCATGCAAATATCCACCGTGAAATCAGTCTTTTAGCTGGAAAAGTTCCGGGACGTGATGCATATCCACCTGATATTTTCTATACACATTCCAGACTTTTAGAGAAAGGATGTCAGCATAAGGACGGCGGTTCCATTACCGTACTCCCGATTGTTGAGACCAAGGGAGGAGATATTACCGATTATATTTCCACCAATATTATCTCTATTACAGACGGACAGCTGGTATTATCCAGAAAGAATTTTGAAAAAGGTCAGAAACCGGCGATTGATTATACGTTAAGTGTATCCCGTCTGGGTGGAGCAGTACAGGATAGTGATATGAAGAAGCTTGGTGCTAAGGTACGTCAGAGATTCTTATCTTATCTTGAGACCAAGGAAGTTTATGAACTTGCCAATACCGATGAGATGAGCCCGGAAATGCAGGCACGTCTGGCAGAAGGTCACAGAATTGAAGAGAGACTGTTACAGTACAAGTTCTCTCCGAGAAACAAAAATGAAATTATTCATATGTTTGAAGAAGCTATCGAGGATGAACAATGAACATAAAAAATGTTGTTAAGGTAATGAATTTTCATTCCCTGTTACGTGTAGAGCGTTCCAGAGAGGCTGCAAAGAAATATACTTATCTGGGTGATACGGTAGCAGATATGATTGATAATATTGTGAACAACCGGAATATCATGCTGGATTTCAATGTGCTCAAAGTAAAGCAGGATGCACCGGAGCTTCATATTTACCTGGGCGGAGATTTAGGCTTCTGTGCCAATCTGAATTCCAATATCAGCCGTCAGATGCATGAGGATGGCAATGTGGATAAGATTATTGTCGGAAGAAAAATCCGGGTTACAGGAAAGGATGAAGGAAATATTCTGCTGCAGATGAGCAGAGAAGAATTTGAGGCAGATAAGCAGCCAATTTTCGATATTTTAGATGAAGGCTTTCGCAAGAAGAAATATTCGAAAATAAAGCTTGTTTATAATCATTATTATAGTTCCAGTGAGGTGGAGTTTAAGAACAAAGTATTATTCCCATTGCCGGAACATTTAAAGAGTGACAGAACCTATCAGGAAGATTTTGCTTATGAAGGCGAGATTGAGCCACTGCTTACCAATCTGATTATCCTGTATATGCAGTATGAACTGGTTGTAGCGGGAGAGGTCAGCAGTGCGGCATTAAATATTACGAGACAGAATACCACCACCGAGTCTTTAAAGAAGATTGACGAGCGTGAGGAATCCCGTCAGATGTTAGAGCGAAGACAAGAGCGAGAAAAAGAGTTTGGCAAAGTATTAGATAATTATACGAAACTGAATCAGTATTAGGAGGAGCCAATGGAAACCTGTATTGGAAAGATTATTTCCATTTCAGAATTGAATGTTCAGATTTTGTTAAATGGAGAAAAAGTAAAATTCCACGATGTGTTGTGGGCAGACAGTAAAGGAAGAAGAGTATATTTTGAGGTAACAGAAGAAGACGGTAATATGGTTTCTGCTGTGCCGTTCCAGAGTGTAGTTGGGTTAAAGAAAGGGATTGAAGTATACAAAAGTGGAAAAACCCTTGAGATTCAATATAGTGATGAAATCTTAGGAAAGGTATTTGATGCATACGGCAACCTGATTGATGGACAGACCATTGAGAAGGAAGAAAAGAAGGACGTATACAGCCGTTCCCTTACCATGGAAGAGATTAATGTAAATGGAGGAATCTTATGGACTGGAATCAAAGTCTTAGACTTCTTTGCTCCGATGAGAAAAGGATTTAAGATGGGACTTCTTGGTGGTGCCGGAGTAGGAAAGACGGTATTAATCAAAGAGCTGATTCACAATGTTTATCAGGGCTTCCAGTCCAATTCCGTATTCGTCGGAGTCGGAGAGCGTTCCAGAGAGGGCCGCGAGCTTTATGATGAGATGAAGGAAGCAGATCTTTTAGATAAAATGGCAATCGTATTCGGACAGATGGGTGAAAACTCAGCAGCCCGTTCCAAAGCTGTTTTCTCAGGACTTACATTAGCAGAGTATTTAAGAGATGAAAAAGGACAGGACGTGCTTTTATTTATCGATAATATCTATCGTTATGTACAGGCGATGTCCGAGTTGAATGCAGAGATGTCCCGTGTCCCAATCGAGAATGGATATCCTGCGAATATTGAGACGGCAGTTGCCAATGTGGAAGAGAGAATCAACTCTACCGGAAATGGTTCCATTACTTCTTTCCAGGCAATTTATATTCCGGCGGATGATATTACTGATGAAGCAGTATCTGTTATTTCTTCCCACCTGGATGGTCAGATTGTATTAGATCGTAAAGTAGCTGAGAAAGGTTTATATCCGGCAGTGGATGTATTCTTAACTACCAGTAAACTTATCGATATGGAAGTAATCGGAGAACGTCATTACCGTCTGGTAGAAGAGGTATTGCGTTATTATTCCAGATATCGTGATTTGGAAGAAATCATTGCGGTACTGGGTATTGAAGAGTTGTCTGCAGCAGATACGAGAATTTTTTATCGTACCAGAAAACTGCGTAACTACTTTACACAGCCGATGTTTGTAGCAGAGAACTTTACCGGAATCCCGGGACAGTTCGTAGAAATTGATGATGTACTTACTGATGTAGAAGACATTCTCAATGGAAAATATGATGATGTAGACGAAAGCAAATTCCTGTATATAGGAAAATATAACGGGGTTTAAGTATGAAAGCGAAGATAGTAAGCATTGAAAACGGTCTTCAGGAATATGAAGATGTTGAGATGATTCGTGTAAAAAGTAAACATCACAATCTTTTAATTATGCAGCATTATATGCCTGTTCTGGGAGAAATAGACGGATATGTGGACATTGTCTTTAAAGACCACAGCGTACGTTTTCCGAAGATAAAGGGATATTATATGCACAAGCAGGATGAGTTCCAGCTGTTAGCAGAAAAGCTGGAGGCACAGCCTGTATCAATGCCAAGGGATGACGAAGAAGATGAATGATATCATAACCGGTATTATCGAATTAAAGATTTTTATTATTGTATCAGCAATAGGTACACTGTTATGCGGAGCCTTTCTGCTGTTAGCATGCAGAAAGTTTCAGTGGGAAGGAAAGAACCGCAAATGGATAGGTTTCTTTTATGAACTGAAGATGGCAGACAGTGTGCCACTGGCAGTTTCACTGCTGAAATTCTTCCTGCTGTTTTCTGTTTTGATAACAGGCGGTCATGTGGAACTGATACATATTATACTGTATCTTATGTTAGAACTCCTGTTTTTAGGATGGCGTGGAACCACCAAGGGACTTTTATCGGATATTGTAATGGGAGTTGTAACCACAGGCGTGCTTGTGGTTATGCAGCTGCTGTATCATTATCTGCATGAGATTATTATGGATGGAAAAATTCTTACTGTTGTTATACTGCTTGGAATATTAGTAAGCATCAATGCAATGGCAGATATATTCCGAAGTGGCAGTTATATCATGGTAAAAAAAGGAAATAAGGCACATGGAAAAACCAAAGAGCATATTTAAGAAAATAGACACAAAGATTAATACCAGAAAAATACCCTGGATTGTAGCTGGAGCAATGGCAGTCTTAGTTCTGCTGTTGATTATCTGGTTCTTTTCTTCCAGCAAGGATTTTAAGCCGGGAGAAGCGACCTTCCGCTATTGTATGGGCAATAAACTTACCTATTCCGAGGATATGAAGTTAGTACATACGGAGAAATCCACAACCATTGAGGATGCGGATTCAGTAACTTCAGATGGAACACCGATTATCTATGAGAATCAGCAGAAGATGGTAATTCCGGTAAGCATGGGCTATATGCGCCCTTTTGAGGAAGATGGATTAAACCGGGTAAATTATTTTGCTACACTGACTTATGAAGGCGGTGTGGTTAAGATTTTACATAATGGTATTACGACAGAAGCAAAAACCGGATTCCTTTATGATGGAGATGGTACCTATATTTTCTTAGATAATATGAAGATTACAGTAGGAAGCAGTACCTATAAGGTATCTCCTTTGAGTTATGCCAAGGAGATTTACAAAAACTGCGTGGAAATATATGATACAGCAACGGGAGAGTATCAGTACATTGCACTGACAGATGTAGATGCAGTTGCAGAATCATCTACCGGTTATCAGATTAATCTTGGAACCGGAGTCATGACAGTGGGAGAGGATCAGAGAATTCTCTTTGCGGATATTGAAGCTATGGGAGCGTTAAAATGATGAAGATACGAAAGAAGAGAGAGGGAGCAAAAGAAAAGAAAAATAGCATCCGGTTAGATAACCGGTTTCTTCTGCTGGCATTTATTGGGGCAATTCTGCTGGCAGTGCTTATTTTTATCCAGACCAGGTTCTCAGCGAATATGCGGATGGATAATAATGG
>JBNMJI010000010.1:0-19018 GCA_050873725.1 Roseburia sp. | reverse complement strand
TCTTCCCCACTGTACCATTGTCTCCGCTTTCATACCGGTGACTTCTGCAACCCGCTCACAGCAACTGCACCAGAGTGTATCAGCTTTTCCAAATAATGCCGGGTAATTCGTTATCAATGACACAAGTTCGCAGATTCCCTTGTATACAAGATAGCCAAGCGGCAGAAAAATCACTACCAACAGCAACAATACCCCAACTGTACTTGCGATTCCTTTTGGAATCTTTGTTTTCTCCGACAGAAACGCCACTGGTTTACATAATGTCTTTGCAATAAGGATTGCCAGTAAAAAAGGAATTACAATCGGCAGTGCGAAACGCATTCCCAAATATACTGCAACTGTAATCCCTGATAAATATATAATCTTTTTTATAAGTTGTCTTGTTTTTCCAGTCATACCATCAGTATGTGGCATCCCAGACTTTTTTATGTATTATAATTTGAAAACAAATGAAAAGCCTGTCCTTCGGGTGTTATCTGAAAATGCATCTTCTTTTTGCTTGTTGGATGCATAAATTCCAGCCGGTAAGAGCAAAGTGCCAGTGGCATCTGCATCATTTCCGGCAGACTTTCATTCTTCTTTCCATACTTTCTATCTCCCACCAACGGCCATCCATGATGCGACATCTGCACCCGAATCTGGTGATGCCGCCCGGTCTCTAATTTCACCTCAAGAAGACTGATTTCTTCCGCAGCATCAGACTTTTTCAGTGTTCCATCCACCGTCCCCGTTTCTGAAGCAGTTTTACCATCTCCGCCATCTCTGTCATCCCTATCATCAAGCGTACCATATTCCAGCACACGATAGGTTAATGCCGCCTGCTTTGCATCCGCAGTTCCCTGTTTTACAACAGAAGAAGTATTACTTCTGCCATCTTTTTTTAGGAAGTCAGTCAGTTGTCCTTCTTTCGGTTCTGCCTTTCCATAAACCACCGTCAGATAATACTTTCCAAAACCATTTTTCTGCATCTGCCGGTTCAGTTCTGCTGTTGCTTCTTTCGTCTTTCCAAAGACCATCACACCTTCCACCGGCTGGTCTAAGCGATGGATAATTCCAATAAAAGTGGACTCTCCTTTTGCTGCAAGATAGTTTCGAAGCAGACTCTCCATATCCTGCTCTCCCATGCGCTTTGTCTGCACTGCAATTCCTGCCGGTTTTACGCAGACAATCAGCTTGTCATCCTCATATAAAATGTGTTCTGCAATCTTATACATATACTTTTCCTATAATTTGAATCTGTAACCCACACCCCAGATTGTCTCTATATACTGCGGCTTTGCGGTATCCATCTCAATCTTCTCACGAATCTTCTTGATATGTACCGTTACGGTTGCGATATCACCAACGGATTCCATATCCCAGATTTCTTTAAACAGTTCTTCCTTGGTAAATACATGATTCGGATTCTGTGCTAAGAAAACCAGTAAATCAAATTCCTTTGTGGTAAATGCTTTTTCTTCGCCATTTACCCAGACGCGGCGGGCTGTCTTATCAATCTTGATTCCACGAATCTCGATAATATCATTTTCCTGCACATTGCTGCCAATCAGTCTTTCATAACGGGCAAGGTGCGCCTTTACTCTTGCTACCAGCTCACTTGGAGAGAATGGTTTTGTGATATAATCGTCTGCACCCAGTCCCAGTCCGCGAATCTTGTCAATATCGTCCTTCTTGGCCGATACCATAAGAATCGGTGTATTTTTTACTTCACGGATTCGCTTGCAGATTTCGAAACCATCCATGCCCGGAAGCATCAGGTCTAAGATATACATATCAAAATCAGATGCCAGTGCCTTCTCTAAACCCTTTTCTCCATCACTTTCGATTTCGACATCGAAACCACTTAATTCTAAATAATCCTTCTCCAGTTCTGCAATTGAAACCTCATCTTCAATAATTAATACTTTACTCATTTGGAACCTCCTGATATTTTCTCAGTACAAAATACATGATTGTACCTGTTTCTTCTTTACTTGTTGCCCATATCTTTCCACCATGATCTTCAATAATTTTACGAACAATGGATAAACCAATGCCGCTTCCGCCGGTTGCGGAATTTCTTGAAGTATCTGCCCGGAAGAACCGGTCAAAGATATATGGCAGGTCTTTCTTTGCAATTCCTTTTCCATTATCTTCTATCTCTACCTGGATAAAATCGCCCACATCCTTTACACGGATATTGATAAAGCCCTTCGGCTTATCCAGATATTTGATGGAATTGTTAATAATATTATGAATGACACGCTTTAACTGCTCCGGGTCTGCAATAATCTGCACATCATCCCCGGCATAATTAAAATATGATAAACCGATATTTTTTGCCTCTAAATCCAGTCCGATTTCTTCTACGCAGTCATCAAAATATTCCATTACATTCAGCTTATTGAAATTATACGGAATACGGTTTGTATCAATTTTCGAATAAAGCGTCAGCTCATTTAATAATAAATCCATCTCATTGGCTTTATTATAAATGGTCTTAATATATTTATCCCGTTTTTCCGGTGTATCTGCCACGCCATCCATCAAACCTTCCGAATATCCTTTTACAGCAGTAATCGGGGTCTTTAAATCATGGGCAATATTACTGATTAAAACGCGGTTTTCTTTCTCTGATGCCAGCTTCTCCTCCGCAGAATCCTTTAGTCTCTGACGCATCTCTTCGAAGTTCCGGCACAGCTCGCCAATCTCATCGTTGCTATCTATTTCTAACGTAAAATCAAGATTGCCCTCTTTAATATTCTGGGTTGCCACTTCTAACTTCTTAATCGGATTAATGATACTCCGGTAATTCCATATGGTAAGCATGCCTGCCGTCAACAAAAGTATCAATAACACAGAAATAATAATATCTATCAGAAGTTCCTTCATCTCCGGCACCAGTGATTTGATAGATGTAATCACAAACAACGTTCCTTCCGAACCATCCGAAAAATCAAAGTCAATCCGCTTAATCATTTCCTGTTTGTCACTGTCAATAAAATAGCCTGTCTCTCCCCCTGCCTTTGTATCCATATAATCCGGCAGATTTTCCGGAACCGTATTCAAATCATTCGTTCCCACATAGACTTCTTCATTATCCTTCATTACAATCAGGTAGGAGTTTTTTCCCTGCAGCGTCTCATTAACCTGCATTAAATATTTCATGTTCAGGAATTTGTCTGGGTCGCTTTCCGCTGTATCCAATAACTTCTGACAGCTGTCCTTTGTCACCCGATTCCACATCTGCACCGTATTGGTCAGATAATTAATATTTCCATCCTCCACCTGATAGGTGTTGGCAATGTCTCTTAACTGAAAATAGCGGAATCCGCACATTGCCAGCGCTGCCAATGTCACCGGCACAAATATGATAATACAAAATGATATAATCAGCTTTGTCTTTAGTTTCATTCTTATGCCTCCAGTTTTTCATAATCATAGTATACCACAAGCATCCCCTTTTCCCATGAAAATTCTGAGAATTATTCTAAAGAATTTATAAATTATTTTCTAACTGCAAGAAATACATTTTGCATGTTTCTCTCCTAAAATATCAAAAGACCTCTCACCGACAGATAAACATACTCCCCTCAACGGGTATCCTCTGTCGAAAAGAGGTCTTTCTTCTTTCTACTATTATGAAATATATTCCAAATTATAAGTATTTCTTTAAATCATCAACTTTGTCTAATGCTTCCCATGGAAGTGCAACATCGGTTCTTCCAAAGTGACCATATGCTGCTGTCGGGCGATAAATCGGTCTGCGTAAATCAAGCATCTTGATAATTCCTGCCGGACGAAGGTCAAAGTTCTCACGGATGATTTCTACTAATTTCTCATCAGAAACTTTTCCGGTACCAAAAGTATCAACCATAACAGAAGTAGGCTGTGCTACACCGATTGCATAAGATAACTGAATCTCACAACGCTCTGCTAATCCTGCTGCTACTAAGTTCTTAGCAACGTAACGTGCTGCATATGCTGCAGAACGGTCAACCTTGGTACAATCCTTACCAGAGAATGCTCCGCCGCCGTGACGAGCGTATCCACCGTAAGTGTCTACGATAATTTTACGTCCGGTAAGACCTGCATCACCGTGTGGTCCACCGATTACGAAACGTCCGGTCGGGTTGATGAAGAATTTGGTATTCTCGTCAACTAATTCCTTTGGAAGGATTGGGTCAAAGACATATTTCTTAATGTCTTCATGAATCTGTTCCTGGGTTACATCCTCATCATGCTGTGTAGAAAGTACAACTGCCTCTAATCTCTTTGGTTTTCCAGCCTCATCATACTCTACAGAAACCTGTGATTTTCCGTCTGGTCTTAAATATTTTAAAGTACCATCTTTACGAACCTTGGTTAACTGTAATGCCAGTTTGTGAGCTAAAGAAATCGGATATGGCATATATTCCGGTGTCTCGTTGGTTGCATAACCAAACATCATACCCTGATCTCCAGCACCGATTGCTTCAATCTCCTCATCTGTCATTTTATTTTCTTTTGCTTCCAAAGCCTTGTCAACACCCATTGCAATATCCGGTGACTGCTGGTCTAATGCTACCATAACAGCACAGGTATGTCCGTCAAATCCGGTTTCTGCATGGTCATAACCAATTTCATTTACGGTATTTCTTACAATTGCAGGAATGTCTAATTTTGCCTTTGTAGTAATCTCACCTGTTACAAGTACAAATCCGGTACAGCTTGCTGTCTCACAGGCAACACGGCTCATTGGATCCTCTGCCATACATGCGTCAAGAATTGCATCTGAAATCGCATCACACATTTTGTCTGGATGTCCTTCTGTTACGGACTCTGATGTGAATAATCTTTTTTCCATCGTTTTCTCCTCTCGTTTTGTTGATTCCCTTATTAAATATTCTGCGAGTACACCTGGCTTCTTCTTTTCTTCTAAACCTTTTCTCGCCACCCGCGTAAAATAAAAAAACCGCTTACATCATAAGCGGACCCGATAACGGTAAAGATAATCAAATCCTCTTATTGTTCGACTTGCTCGCTCAGGTTGGCACCTTCCTATCACTGTGGGGTTGCCGTGACTTCACCGATCCTATGTATCTCCATCACTCTGAATAAGAGAAATTACAATATTGAATTTTTCAAATCTCTATGGGAGAGAATACACCTATTATATAGAAATGTCAAGCACCATATTTTCTCATTAACAGCAAAAGTATTCCTTATTACTTTTTGTATTCTTTCGACAAATTTTGCTGGTTTTCGCTGTTAAGATTGACATTTTTAGCAAAAAGAATATACTTAAATAGGAACATAATTGTGATATTTTCTATCATAATTATAAAATCCATCCAGAATGAGGACCACTTGCATGAAAGAATATCAGACAAAAGATTTGTTACCAGGTATGGTTACAGCAATTCCTGTCCGCACCAAACGTGGACAGCTTATTATTAATCCAAATGTAGAACTTACGCACGCCCTGATTTCCAGACTGGAATTTTATGGTATCGCCAGCGTGCAGATTATAGAAAATAAGCAGGCAGCTGCTCCAAAGGAAGAGCCGAAAGATCCGGCATATTTCCCGGCTAAAGAACCAGCTCCTGTGCCAAGTCCGGTTTCGGATGCTTCTTACTCACAGAAGCTCAAAAGTTCTCCGGAATTCCAGCGTTTTCAGGTGGATTTCACCTTACGTTCCCAGGATTTAAAGAACTGTTTTGATGCTTATCTTTCCGGTGGTGGAACCGTAAATAAAGAAGATCTTTTATCAAAGACCATTTCTTTAGTAGGTCCAAAGCAGACTACTCTGGATGTCTTTGATATGTTACATAATATGCGTCAGGTCAACGACAGCACCTATGCTCACAGCCTGAATGTTGCCATTATCTCCCGTATCATCGGAAAATGGCTGCATTTTTCCAAAGAAGAATTAGATACCCTCACCCTTGCCGGTCTGCTTCACGACATCGGCAAAACAAAAATTCCGGATGAGGTCTTAAATAAAGATGGAAAATTAACGGATGAAGAATTCCAGATGATTCGTAATCATCCGAAATATGGCTATGATATTTTAAAATCCCAGCCATTAAATTCCCATATTAAAAAGGCAGCTCTCATGCACCATGAGCGTTGCGATGGTTCCGGCTATCCGATGGGACTTACCATGGATGAAATCGACGACTATGCCTTAATCATTGCTATTGCTGATGTTTACGATGCCATGACAGCAGCACGTTCCTATCGTGCTCCTCTTTGTCCGTTTGAGGTAATCGCCGAATTTGAAAAAGACGGTCTGCAGAAATATAAGCCAAAATATATTCTGACCTTCTTAGAGAATATTGCCAATGCATACCAGAACAACCGGGTTATGTTAAGTGATGGTACTTCAGCCCGCATTGTTTTATTGAATCACCGTCGTCTTTCCAAGCCACTGGTTCAGTTAGATGATGGAGCCTGTATCGACCTCGAAAAGAGTCCTTTATATATCAAAGCAATCATATAAACTACGAGAAACACGCTTTGCGAGTTTCTCGAGTTATCGCGGTGCTCGTCAAATCTGCATGCAAGCATGCGATTTTTCTCGCTACTCGCGTAAAAAAAAATATCTGATGACTATGCCTCATTTGCGACATATTTATCAGATATCTTTTTTCGTCATGATAAAACTTTTTAACGCTTCTGTCTCATTGCAATATTAGTATTTATATTCAAAACTTTCTATATTGTAATGCTCTTATCTTATGATACTTTCAATGTGAATTTCTGGATTTCTTTCTCAGAGCTTACCTTTTCAATCATTGCGCCAAGGGAAGATAATTTCTCTTCAAAATGCTCATATCCACGTTCAATATAATAAATATCATCTACAATGGTAATGCCTTCTGCTGCAAGACCTGCAATTACAAGGGCTGCACCTGCTCTTAAATCCGGAGCGCTGACTCTTGCACCTGTGTATTTTTCAACACCGGTAATAATTGCGATATTGCTCTCTACTTTCACCTGTGCACCCATACGGGTCAGTTCATCTACATATTTGAAACGATTTTCAAAAATACTCTCTGTTACAGTACTGGTTCCTTCTGCTAATGCTAAAAGCACTGACATCTGCGGCTGCATATCTGTTGGGAAACCAGGATATGGTAATGTAGTTACCTGAGTATGATGCAATGGCTTGCTGGATACCACACGTACTGCATCATCAAATTCTTCTACTTCGCAACCGATTTCAATTAATTTTGCAGTGGTTGCCTCTAAATGCTTCGGAATAACATTCTTAACGGTTACATCACCCTTGGTTGCGGCTGCCGCAAACATAAAGGTTCCTGCTTCAATCTGGTCCGGAATAATAGAATATTCTGTCTTATGAAGCTTCTCTACACCCACAATACGGATAACATCTGTTCCTGCACCACGGATATTAGCTCCCATGCTGTTTAAGAAGTTCGCTACATCTACAACATGTGGCTCCTTTGCTGCATTCTCAATAATCGTCTTTCCCTCTGCCATGGATGCTGCCATCATAATGTTGATGGTTGCTCCTACAGAGACTTTATCTAAATAAATATGGTTTCCTACCAGATGTTCTGCGGTAGCGGAAATTAACCCATGCTGGATATCAACATCGGCACCTAACGCACGGAAACCTTTCAGATGAAGGTCAATCGGACGAGTTCCGATTGCACAGCCACCCGGAAAAGCTACTTCTGCTTTCTTATATTTACCAAGTAATGCTCCTAACAGATAGTAAGAAGCTCTGATTTTATTAATATATTCATAGTCCACGCTCAAATCATGAATCAGTGAACCGTTAATCTTTACTTTATGTTCTCCAAGACGCTCAATTTTAGCACCAATTCCCTCCATGGCGCTTAATAATACGTTGATATCACGAACGTTTGGCAAATTATCTATTGTTACGGTCTCATCCGTCATAATTGCTGCTGCAAGAATTCCCAGTGCAGCATTCTTAGCTCCACCAATCTCAACTTCGCCAACCAGAGGATTTCCACCTTTAATCACATACTGTTCCATCTCGCACCTCTATGCTTAGATTCCCTACAAAATTGCAAACAAAATATTATAGTAACTTATTTTCTCTTTTGTCAAGTATTTCTCGTACCTCAAAAGAATTATCTACAATGGTATTATTATATTATATATTGCCCGACTTGTAAATCGAAATTAATTCAGATAGTTCACCGGATTTACCTGGGAACCATTGATTAATATCTCAAAATGCACATGAGGACCCGTCGAATGTCCCGTACTTCCGCTTAATGCAATGACTTCGCCCTGCGATACACTCTGCCCTGCTTTTACCAGTAATTTACTATTATGTGCATACCGTGTCATTCTTCCATCCGGGTGACTAATCAGAACGCAGTTACCATAACCGGATACATAACCGGCACTGACTACCACACCATTGCTGGATGCAAACACTTTGGTTCCGGTCGGGCATGCCCAGTCAATTCCTTTATGCATTCTGCCCCATCTTCTTCCGAATCCGGAAGAAACTCTTCCGCCAATCAATGGTTTAATATAAGTTGGCGGTATCTTAGTTCCACGTTCTACAACTGCCGGTGTTGCTTCTGTCAGTATGGTCTGGTGAATCATATTCCGTTCCGTCTCGACTCCGTTCTCTGTTGTCACCACCATATTAACTTCACGATGTCCGGTAGTTCCTTCTGAAAGCACCACTTCATCTGTCGTATACCAGGAATCATTCGGTACGATTTGCGGATCCGCCGTATAATCTTCCTCGTATACTACGCCTTCGCTGATTCGTAAGCTGATATCCGGCTGAGGCACTGACAGAATCAGTTCTTCACCAGCACTGATTACCGCATCTTCCCCGGACAATCCATTTAGTGCTACAATTGCTGCCACCGATGTATCATGTTCCTGTGCAATAACCGACAGACAGTCTCCCGGCTGTATCTCATATATTTTATTCGTTTCTTTTTCTTTTGTTACTTCTTCCACTGCGGCATCTATATCCGTCAATCCGTCTTCCGCTACCCGGTTGGTAAATACCTCTACATCCTGTGAAAATTCCATCGAAAGAATTCCGGTCTCATAATTATTTTCTCCGGGATTCTCCTGCGCATCAGAAAGATAGGTTCCAAGCTGCTGCACAATACCGGCATCTGTTGAATCTTCTGCCTTTTCTGAATCACCTGTCTCTTTTAAGTTTGCAAGAAGCATTCCCTCCTGGTGATCCATCTCCTTTTTGAACTCTATCTCAAACCGATTGTCCGTATCCTGTTCTTCCTTCAGACGTCCTAAGAACGTCTCTACTTCACCTAAAGTAGCAAAAGAAAGCTGGTTTTCTCCGGCACTTACCGTGTATGCAAAGATTTCTCCGGAATTTTCTTTCTTAAGCTCCTTTATTACTTTTTCTTTTAATGCAGTTTCACTTAACAGTTTCTGAAATGGCTTATGGCTTTCTGTTGTCTCATACGAAATTTCCTGCATCAGATAGCCTCCACTCTCTTTTGCCATCTGCCTCCGGCTTTCATGTACTGCTTTTTCCACATCTGTCTTACTGCTGACACAGCCTACCACTTTATTATTTACGGTTACCACAAAATAATTCTGTCCCAGTGAAAATTTCTGTAAAAGCACCACCAGCACCAGACAGGCGAAAAATATGCCTGCTGCCCACATACGGATGCAAATTTTTTTATCCACTTTTCCGATTCTGTTTGAAATTGTTGATTTCTTTTTCTGCTCCTGCATTTTATCTGATTCCTGCATCTTTTATTCCATCCCGAGTTTTTCTTTCACTACATCGATTGTTTCACGAATCGACAAGCCCTCTTCACTTACGGTTACGTCCGCATATTTTTCATAATATGCCGTTCTCTCATCATACAAATCTTTCAGGGTCTGTCCATCTTTTAATACTACACCGCGGTTTTTCAAATCTCCCAGCCGCTCTTCTAACGTCTCATAGGATACACTCAGATAGAGTACGGTTGCAATTTCTTTATAATGCTCCATGGCATTTGCACAATATACTGCACTGCCTCCGGTGGCAATAACTGCTTTATGTCCCTCAATGCCGCTGTTTACTTCATCCTCTATCTTAAGAAAGCCTTCTGTTCCATGTTCTGCAATCAGTTCACACAAAAGCTTCCCGGTCTGCTGCTGGATGACTAAATCTGCATCCACAAAATTATAGCCTAATGCCTTTGCCAATACGACACCTACGGTACTTTTTCCTACTCCCGGCATTCCGATTAATACGATATTGTCTTTCATTCCATACTCCTGTATCTGTGTGATAGAAAAGAAGCAGAAAAATAAATTTTCTGCTTCTCTATGTTCTTGTATCTTTATGATTTCTGCAATTATTCTGTTGCTGCTTCTGATGCTGTCTCTGTCTCACTTACAGATTCTGTTTCTGTATCCGTTTTCTTGATGGTATAGAGTTTATCAAAGTTAACAGTTGCCCATACATCATCATTTACAGTCCATTCTTTTTCTTCCTTGTAGCTGTCGCATACTTCGGTATATTTATCAGACTGACGCTGGGAAACAATTGTTTCTTTCTCTTTGTCGGTTGCATCACGGTCAAATTCACTGTCCAAGCGGATGACATAATATCCTTTTCCATCTACGGAAATAAGGGAAGATACTTCTCCCTCTTTCAAAGCATCTGCGGCTGTAATAATGGATGCATCCATGCTTCCGGTTGCAGTTCCGTCCTCACCGATTTCATCACTACCGTATGAATAGGTACTTACGGTATATCCATTATCCGTTGCTGCTGCATCAAAATCAGTTTTCGCTTCTTCTGCAATTTTTTCTGCTGTCTGTTCTAATTCTGCCTTCTCATCATCGGTATATTCTACATAATTCTGGTTGTCATCATAATGTGCTTCAGTAGAAACCTTGATATAACTGAAGGTTCTCTGTGCTGCTTCTTCATCAGAAACTTCGGTATCTGCAGTTGCAATAATTGCATTATACATCTTCTTCTGAATCAGGTTCAGGCGAAGCATTTCTGCCACATATTCTTTCTTGGCACCCATGGTCTTGATTGCTTCCTTGCTGTTATCATCCATGAACTGCTGTGCTGCGGTATCAATATCAGAAAGCTCCTCATCAGTTATTTCCACACCATAATCTTTCATATGGTCCTCTAATAAATAATCCGTCTGAATCTGTGTCAGGATTCCGTCTTTTACATTATCCTGCATGGTCTTACCACTTCCGGATAAATCCTGTGACCACATATTTTCCTGAGCATATCCCATGGTAATATAACTGTCATAGGATACTGCTGTATACTGCGCCATAAAGTTGGCAAGTCCAAGTGAAATCTCTTTATCTCCTAATGTAGCAACGACTGCATCTTCATCGATTCTGCTGCCACATCCTGTCATAGCTACGGAAGCTGCAGTAACAACTGCTAATGCAAGTGCTGTGAATTTCTTAAATCTCATATCACGTTCCTCCAAAATATTTATCATCGTTCTATTATAGTGCTTTTTCGTACATGCCGCAAGATTTTTATGCGGTTAAGCATCCTTTTTTGTGGTTTTTTCTACCAGAATCGTCTGCACATCCAACACAAACTGGCGGATATAGTCGATACTGCTACCTGCTGCTGTCCGACTGTTGGTTCCCCGGTTCAGTACAAAATACGGTCCTTTCTGATCCGGTATAAATTTCAACGCATTATCATATTTTGCCAGAAGCTCCGGTATCTTCGCCGGATTGACCGCAGCTTTTTCATACATAACAAAACGCACCGTATCACCACGCTCTACCACTTCTTTCATATATGCCTGATGTGCCAGTACTTTTATCAATGCAATGGAAAGAAGATTCGTCACTGATTTTGGCGGGTCTCCAAAACGGTCTGTCAGCTCATCAAGCATCTCATCACTTTCCGAATCATTTTCAATGGCCGCAATTCGTTTATAGATATCCAGCTTCTGTGTCTCGTTTGGAATATAAGACGGCGGAATAAATGCATCCATTTCCACATCCACTGTCGTATCGAAGCTTTCTTCCACTTCGATTCCCTTCTCCTGCTTGACCGCCTCATTGAGCATCTTGCAGTAAAGATCATAACCAACTGCTTCCATGTGTCCGCTCTGCTGAGCTCCCAGCAGGTTTCCGGCTCCACGGATTTCCAAATCCCGCATAGCAATCTTAAAGCCGCTTCCAAGGTCTGTATATTCCTTGATTGCCGCCAGACGCTTCTCTGCAATTTCTTTTAACATCTTATCCCGGCGGTACATCAAGAACGCATATGCCGTCCGATTAGAACGCCCTACTCTTCCACGAAGCTGATAGAGCTGCGACAGTCCCATATTATCTGCATCATGAATAATCATGGTATTTACATTGGAAATATCAAGTCCTGTCTCGATAATCGTTGTGGATACCAGTACATCAATCTCTCCGTTGATAAACTGATACATGATATCCTCAAGCTCCCGCTCCTTCATCTGTCCGTGGGCGAAGGCTACATTGGCATCCGGCACCAGTTCTGAAATTTTCGCTGCCATTTCCGCAATCTGATTTACCCGGTTAAATACATAATAGACCTGTCCGTCTCTTGCTAATTCCCGGCAGATTGCCTCCCGCACCATTTCTTCATTATATTCCATGACATAAGTCTGGATTGCCACACGGTCAATCGGCGGCTCCTCTAAGACGCTCATATCACGGATTCCGATAAGGCTCATATGCAGTGTTCTTGGAATCGGTGTTGCCGTTAAAGTCAGCACATCCACATCCTTTTTCATCTGCTTGATTTTCTCTTTATGAGCCACACCAAAACGCTGTTCCTCATCGATAATGAGAAGTCCCAAATCCTTAAATTTCACATCCTCGGAAAGCACTCTGTGGGTCCCGATAATAATATCCACCATGCCTTTTTTCAAATCTTCGATGGTTTTCTTCTGCTCTTTTGGGCTGCGGAAACGGCATAATAAATCCACTCTTACCGGAAAATCTTTCATTCGCTGGGCAAAGGTATTATAGTGCTGCTGCGCCAGGATTGTAGTCGGCACTAAATAAACCACCTGTTTTCCTTCCTGCACGGCTTTGAAAGCGGCACGAATTGCTACTTCCGTCTTACCATATCCTACATCTCCGCAAATCAGACGGTCCATGATCTTGGTGCTTTCCATATCCTTCTTGGTTGCTTCAATGGCAAGCTCCTGATCTTCTGTCTCCTCAAACGGAAACATCTCTTCAAATTCCTTCTGCCATACGGTATCCGGACCATAGACATAGCCCTCTTTGTTCTGTCGGATAGCATAAAGTTCCACCAGTTCGTGAGCAATTTCTTTTACGGCACCACGCACTTTTGTTTTCGTCTTATCCCAGTCCGGGCTGCCCAGTCGGTTTAACTTCGGCTTCTTGGCATCGGAACCGGCATATTTCTGAATCAGTTCCAACTGGGTTGCAAGAATATAAAGATTGCCTCCCTTGGCATATTCAATCTTGATATAATCCTTGACTTTTTTATCGACTTCGATTTTCTCGATTCCACGATAAATACCAAGTCCGTGATTTTCATGCACCACATAATCGCCTACATGAAGGTCTCGGAAGCTCTGTATTTTTTCTCCCTCATAGAGGCGGTGTTTCTTCCGTTTCTTCTTTTCCTGTCCGAAAATATCACTTTCTGTGATAACTGCAAATTTAATCAGTGGATATTCGTATCCACGTTTTACTTTTCCATAAGCAGTTAAGATTTCTCCCGGCTGTAATTCCCGGTCAAAATCCTTTGCATAATAGCAACTTACCTCTTCTTCCTGCAAATCCTTCGCCAGATGCTCTGCCCTGGTCTTTGATGCAGATAATACAACCACCCGGTAGCCGTTTTTCTTATAATTCTTTAAATCCTTCACCAGCGTTGCAAAGCTGTTATTATAAGAATTGACACCCTGCACCTGAATATGGTAGCGGTTTGTGATGTCTAACTCCCGTACCTTCATATCCAGTGCTGCCAGCGCAAGTCCATGGAAACTCTGCATCTTTGCAGTAATTTCTTTTCCAGTAAAGAGTGTATCTGCCTGTCCCGGCAGGATATAGCCCTTCTCCAAGCGCTGCTTCATGCTCTCTTCAAATTCCTGCTCTGTCACTCTGCCCTTTTCCATCAGCCGGGCAGGTTCATCTAAGACCAAAAGCGTCTCGTCTTTATCAAAATAATCTAAGAGGCTTACTGCCTCCGGGAAGAAATAAGCAAGACTGCTGTCTAAATTAGCTGCACCGCCTAATTCTTCTATCTCTTCTTCCAAAGCTGCCGCCGTCTGTTTGATACGATGGCCTTCTTCATTTTTCATCTGGTCACGGAACTTCTTTTCTGCTTTTACCGCTTCCTGACGAATTTTCTTTAAGCCTTCCTGCTTCCGTTCTTCCGTCAGCACCAGTTCCGTTGCAGGATACAATGTAATCTCTTCTAAATTTTCTATGGAACGCTGGCTCTCTGCCTCAAAGCTTCGCAGAGAGTCAATGGTATCTCCCCACATTTCAATACGCAGCGGATTTTCTTCTGTCAGCGGATAAATATCAAGAATTCCGCCTCTCACCGCAAATTCTCCCGGCATTTCCACCTGATAATTGCGCACATATCCCATCTGCAAAAGCCGCTTTGTCTCCGCCTCAAGCTCCAATTCATCCTCTATCTTATAAGTACGCACTGCTTCTTTAAAAGCTGCAAGTCCTGCCATCCGGTTCATCAATCCGTCAAAAGTCAGTACAACCGTAACCGGCTTTTTTTCGGATAAGCGTTTTAACAGGGCAATCCGCTCTCCGGTAAGCTGATTACTTCTGATATCCGACTGATAAAATAAAATATCCTTTGCCGGAAAATAGAGTGTCTCCCGGTCAAAAAAGCGATAATCTTCTAAGATTTCCCTTGCTTTTTGTTCGTTAAAAGTAACGATGATTTTATTTCTAAAACCATCGTTCGCCGCAAATACCATATGTGCCTTCTGTGCATCCATGCATCCGGATATCTGAACGATACCCGGATTGCTCTTTAACTGCTTTAAGGCATTTTGCAATTCTTCCAGTTCCGAAAGGGGCTGCAAAAATACATTCATAATGTTCTTCCTTTAATTATAATCATTCATTGCCTGTTCGATTTTTCCATCGACAATCAGTTCCACCGCAGATACCGCATCCAAAAATGCTTCCTCTGCCAGTTTCCTGTCTGCCTTATCCATATGTCCGAGGACATGGTCTGCCAAATCCCAGCCCTGCGGTTTTTCACCGACACCTACCTTGATTCTTGCAAACTGCTCTGTTCCCACCTGCGCAATGATATTTTTAATCCCATTGTGTCCGCCGGCACTGCCTTTTTTGCGAATCCGTATTCTTCCCGGTGCCAGACTGATATCATCAAAAATTACCAGTAGTTCACTGGTCGGATCCACCTTATAGAAATTTACTACTTCGGCGATACTTTCTCCGCTTAAGTTCATAAAGGTCTGCGGTTTCACCAGAACAACCTTTTCGCTTCCAATCATTCCTTTGCCGCAGATTGCTTTATGCTTTTTTTCATCCATCCGTATATTATATTTTTCTGCCAGTACATCCATGACATCAAAGCCAACATTGTGTCTGGTATGTTCATATTTCTTTCCAGGATTTCCAAGTCCCGCTATAATGTACATTCTTTCTTCCTTCTTCTGATGATTTCTGTTGCTGATTCTAACTGCTTCTGGTCATTGACTCCATTGATGTCTTCCGGGCTTTCCAGTGCAAATGCATCTACACGGAGTCCCTTATCCTTTAATATCGTAAGCGTATCCGGCAGATAATATTCACCCTGTGCATTATTCGGCTGAATCTTATCCAATGCCTGTGATAATTCCCAGGTATTAAATACATACATTCCGGAATTAATCTCATGGGATTTCAACTCTTCTTCGTTTGCATCCTTATGCTCTACGCTCTTTATAAATTCTCCGGATGCACTACGGATAATTCTTCCATATCCGGTCGGGTCATCTATTGTTGCTGACAATACGGTTACTGCATTTTTATGCTGGATATGATGCTCCAAAAGCCGCTTTAAGGTTGCAGATGTAATCAGTGGTGCATCTCCAAAAAGAATCAGTGTATGTCCTTCTTTTCCCAAGAAATCCTTTGCGCATTTTACCGCATGACCGGTTCCAAGCTGCTGCTCCTGCAGCACAAATGTCACATCATCTTTATGTGAAATGGTATTTTCTACCTCTTCATGCTTATAGCCTACCACCAGACAGATATCCTCTGCTCCGGCTCCTTCTGCCGCTTCGATTACATAATCTACCAGACACTTTCCATCTATTGTATGCACTACTTTCGGAAGGTCTGACTGCATTCTGGTTCCCTTACCAGCCGCCAATATTACCGCTTTTAATGCTTCCATATTTTTATCCTCTTTATTCCTTCCCGGCTTTTCTGCCGAAAATACTGTTATATTTTAGTATACTTCTTTCTCAGAAATTTGTCATCCGATTTTTCAAATATCTGCCCGGTAGTCTCTCAACTTAGCCCGTTAGGAAACTACTATCTCTGCCGTAGGGCAAATGGACAAGCGAAAAAACAGGCTGTCACATTTCTGTGACAGCCTGCTCGTCTTCCTTATTCTATGTACGGGTTACGGCTACGCTTCTTCGGTTGCGACTTCGCTTTCGTACTTTTCTAAAATAATCTGCTGTATCTTATTTCTGGTATCTGAGTTAATTGGGTGTGCAATGTCTCTGTATTCCCCATCTGCAGCCTTACGGCTTGGCATTGCAATAAAGAGTCCCTTCTCTCCATCAATCACCTTGATATCATGTACAACAAATTCTTCATCTATGGTAATGGATACCACAGCTTTCATTTTACCTTCTTTTTCAACTTTACGTATTCTTACATCTGTAATCTGCATTATGTTACCCCCTTCACGCCTTTGTCTTAAGCCTTCTGCCTACAGTGCATATCTGTCATTGCGTTCAAGTACAACCTTTACTCCGTCGTCACCGCAATAATACGTGTTGGCTTTCAGCGTTCCACGGCTTTCCACGATACAGTTTTCAATATGCGTATTATCTCCAATGTATACGTCATTGAGAATAATGGAATTCTTGATTACACAATTCTTTCCTACAAACACATTTTTAAACAATACAGAATTTTCTATTTTACTGTTGATGATACATCCACTGGAAATCAGGCTGTTCTTCACATCGGAACCTGCATTGTATTTTGCTGGTGGATAATCATCTACTTTTGAATAGATATGCGGTGTCTCACGGAAGAAGTAATTTCTTACATCCGGTTTCAGGAAATCCATATTGGTATTGTAGTAAGAATCTACTGTTGCAATATTGCTCCAGTAATCTTCCATCTTATATCCGTAAATCCGTTTCATATTCTTATAACGAATCAGAATATCTGTAACAAAGTCCCATCTATCTTCCTGGCCGCTCCGCTCTAACATTTCAATCAACTGTCTTCTGCGGATGATATAAATACCGGTAGAAATTGTATTAGAGCTGGAAACCATAGGCTTCTCTTCAAACTCTGTGATTCTGGATTCCTCATTCATGCGGATTACACCAAAGCGGCTGATATCTGCGCCTTCCGGCATATCCTTGCATACAACGGTAATATCAGCTTTTTTCTCAATATGGTAATCTAATACCTTATTGTAATCCAGCTTGTATACGCAATCACCACCTGTGATAATTACATATGGCTCATGACGTTTCTTTAAGAAATCAATGTTCTGATACATTGCATCTGCAGTTCCTCTGTACCACCAGCTGTTGTCAGCGGTTACGGTAGGAGTAAAGGTATAAAGACCTCCCTGTTTTCTTCCGAAATCCCACCATTTGGATGAGCTTAAATGTTCATTTAAAGAACGTGCATTGTACTGTGTCAGCACTGCAACGGTCTGAACATGTGAGTTACTCATATTACTTAATGCGAAGTCAATGCATCGGTAACTTCCACCGATTGGCATTGCTGCAATTGCACGCTTGCTGGAAAGTTCCTGCATACGATGATTGTTTCCACCTGCTAAAATTAATCCTAATGCCTTCATATTCTGTCACCTTCCTTAATAATAGCTCCACCGCCTGCTAACATTCCATCTGGATAATCTGACGGTTCCGTTACTCCGGAAATCGCTGTATTTTTTCCAATTGAAACTCCGTCTGGTATTACAGAATCTTCTCCGATAGTAACCAGATCGGATGCATATACTTTTGGATTCAATGTGCTTGGTGCATACTCTCCTACGCCTAAGTGGCAGTTTGCTCCAACGATTGTCTTATCTGCAATAATGGATTTCTCCACCACAGTATTCTCGCCAATCACACATTCTTTCATAATAATGGAATTGTGCACCACTGCGCCCTTTTCAATCCGGACTCCGGCACCAATTACAGAATTCTGCACTTCTCCATAAATCTCAGCACCTTCTCCGATAATGCTGGTATCAACCTTGGACTCTGCTGCAAGATACTGCGGAGCTACATTATCGCTCTTGGTATAAATCTTCCAGTATTCTTCATAAAGGTTAAATTCCGGAATCAGATCAATCAGTTCCATATTTGCTTCCCAATAGGAAGAAAGTGTTCCAACATCTTTCCAGTAACCATTGAATTCATAAGCGAATAAACGCTTTCCATTCTCGTGGCAGTATGGAATAATATGCTTTCCGAAGTCACAGTTACTCTGATCCTTCATGGCAATTAAACTGTCACGCAATACTTTCCAGTTGAATATGTATATTCCCATGGATGCGAGGTTGCTTCTCGGATGTTCCGGTTTCTCCTCAAACTCTTTAATTTTCTTATTCTCGTCTGTTATAACCACACCAAAACGGCTTGCTTCTTCTATTGGAACAGGCATTGCAGCAATTGTTACGTCTGCATTATTTTCCTTATGGAAATCAAGCATTACTTCATAATCCATCTTATAAATATGGTCACCTGATAAAATCAGTACATAATCAGGATTATAAGTCTCCATATATTTCAGGTTCTGGTAAATCGCATTTGCTGTACCAGTATACCATTCGCTGTTATCACTTCTCTCATAT
>JBNMJI010000009.1:0-19802 GCA_050873725.1 Roseburia sp. | reverse complement strand
GAAACACATAAATCAAAGGATTCCCGATAATCTTTTCTTCTGGAAAGCTCCTCTGCTCTTCCATGAACCGTTTCAATATCCTTCAGATTAAGTGCTTCAATGACTTCATTTAAAAATAACAATCTTTTATTCAAAGAATCTGCCAATGTAATCTTAAGTTCCGGAAACATAATCTTAAGTGGTATTCCCGGAAAACCGGCCCCGGTTCCTAAATCCAATAAAGTAAGCGGCTTCTTTAAGTCCATCACCTGACAGAGAGAAATACTGTCTAAAAAATGTTTCTCCACAACATCATCAAATTCTGTGATTGCGGTAAGATTCATTACTTTATTCTTTTCTACCAGCATTTCATAAAAAGTCAGGAACTGCTGCTCTTTCTCTGCAGTAAGTTCTAAATTCCAATCCGATAGAATATTGCGCATTTTTGTAAAATCATATGCCATTAAGATATCCTCATTCTTCCTATTTCTTTACCTGTTCCATATAGACTAATAACATCGTAATATCTGCAGGTGATACACCGGAAATTCTTGAAGCCTGTCCAATGGAAACCGGACGATAAAGTTTCAACTTCTGTCTTGCTTCGATACGAAGACTATCTACTGCATCATAATCGAAGTCATCCGGAATTTTCTTATTTTCAAGTTTCTTAAAATGCTCCACCTGTTTGATCTGACGTTTGATATATCCGTCGTACTTAATATTGATATTAACCTGTTCCCGTACTTCTTCCGGAAGTTCCGGTCTGCCCTCATCAATTGGAGCCAGTATTTCATAATCCAGTTCCGGTCTGCGAATCAGTTCCGTCAGACGGGTTCCGGTATTCAAAGGAGTACTTCCATATTCCTCTAAAAGCTTCTGTACATTTTCTCTGGCACCGATAGTTACTGACTCCACCCGATTTATTTCATCTTGAATTAATTTTTCTTTTTTTACTACCCAGTCATATCTTTCCTGAGAAATAAGTCCAACCTGATAACCATATTTACTCAGACGAAGGTCTGCATTATCCTGACGTAATAACAAACGATACTCTGCACGGGATGTCATCATTCGATAAGGTTCATGATTCTCTTTTGTAACCAGATCATCAATTAATACTCCGATATAGGACTCGGAACGATGCAATACAAGCTGTTCCTTCTCTTTTACATATAAAGCTGCATTGATTCCGGCAACAATACCCTGAGCTGCAGCTTCCTCATAACCGGAACTTCCGTTAAACTGGCCACCGCTGAACAATCCCTTGATATTCTTAAACTCCAGCGTAGGTAATAACTGATTCGGATTGATACAGTCATACTCTATCGCATACGCATTTCTTACAATTTTCGCATGTTCCAGTCCCGGAACTGTACGGTACATTGCATACTGAACGTCTTCCGGAAGAGAACTGCTCATTCCACCAACATACATTTCATTGGTATTTAAGCCTTCCGGCTCCAAAAATACCTGATGTCTTTCCTTATCGGCGAATTTTACCACTTTATCCTCAATGGAGGGGCAATATCTAGGACCCGTTCCTTCAATAACACCTGCATAAATTGGTGAACGGTCGAGATTTGCACGGATAATCTCATGAGTTTTCGGATTTGTATAGGTAAGCCAGCAGGATGCCTGCTCTATCTGAACACTTTCCGGGTCTGTAGTAAAGGAAAATGGCACTACTCTCTCATCACCGGTCTGCTCGGTCATTTTACTGAAATCAATACTATTCTTATCCATTCTTGCCGGAGTTCCTGTCTTGAAGCGGAACATTTCTACTCCATGGGCTTTTAAGGAATCTGTAAGATGATTAGCTGGCTGTAAACCATTCGGTCCTGTGTAATTAATCACATCTCCGTAGAGACATCTTGCCCGAAGGTAAGTTCCGGTACACAATACAACAGCCTTACTGTGATAAATTGCTCCCGAAAATGTCTTAACACCGGCAATCTTATTATCTTCCGTGATAATTTCAGATACTTCTGCCTGTCTTATGGTAAGGTGTTCTGTAGACTGCAGTGTCTTACGCATTTCCATACTATAAGCAGCTTTATCTGCCTGGGCGCGGAGAGAATGTACTGCAGGGCCTTTTGATTTATTTAACATCTTTGACTGGATAAAGGTTTTATCAATATTGATTCCCATCTGTCCACCTAAAGCATCGATTTCACGAACAAGATGACCTTTTGAACTACCACCGATATTCGGATTACAAGGCATCATCGCAATACTGTCTACACTAACGGTAAATATAATTGTCTCAAGTCCCATTCTGGCACAGGCAAGTGCTGCCTCACAACCGGCATGACCTGCTCCAACCACACATACATCATATGTCTCTTCAATTACCGACATTTTCTTATCCTTCTTTCTATCCAAAATAATTTTCTTCTCAATCAGATTATTTACCCATACAGAATTTACTGAAAATTTCATTTACCAGATCATCTTCTACTGATTCTCCAATGATGGTTCCCAGTTCTTCATAAGCATTCATTAAATCAATCGAATAAAAATCTTCCGGCATTCCATTTTCCACACTCTGTTTTACTAACTTCAAACTTTCTACTGCCTGAATCAATGCGGTTTTGTGTCTGATATTAGTAATGTAAACTTCATCATTAAATGAAATCGTTCCATGGAAAAACATCTCCGTAATAGTCTCTTCTAATACATCAATTCCAAGATTTTCTTTTGCAGAAATAGCTATCATCTTATGAGCTGCACCGGATAATTTTTCTTTTATCTCATCTTCTCCGGTTACTTGGGTTAAATCAGATTTATTCAATAAAATGATGGCTTTCTTCTCCCGGATGGCATCTATAATCTTTTCGTCATTTTCATCTAATGCAGTAGAGGTATCCACTACATAGATAATAAAATCAGCTTTATCCACAAGGGACAGTGCTTTATCCACACCAATCTTCTCTACCACATCCTCAGTACTTCTGATTCCAGCGGTATCCATGATATTAAGTGTAATGCCGTTTAAATTAATTTGTTCTTCCAGTACATCTCTGGTAGTTCCTGCAATATCCGTTACAATTGCCCGTTCTCTTCCTACCAGCGCATTTAATAAAGAAGACTTTCCGGCATTCGGCTTTCCAACAATCACCGTATTAATGCCTTCCTTTAAAAGGCTGCCATTTTCCGAAGATGCAATCATCTTATTCATCTTCTGCATCAGTTCATCTATTATAATAATAAGATTCTCGCCATATCCATCAATACTGATATGCTCCGGATCATCTAAAGCAGACTCAATAAATGCAATTTCATGTATAATTTTACCACGAATTTCTTTGATTTTCTCTGTGAGTGCTCCATTTAACTGCTGCATGGAGCTTTTCAATGCAAAATCATTCTTTGAAGAAATGACATCCATAACAGACTCTGCCTGGCTTAAATCAATACGTCCATTTAAAAATGCCCGCTTGGTGAACTCTCCCGGTTCTGCCGGTCTTGCTCCATTTTTCAGCACAACTTCTAAAATGCGCCGCATCACAAGGGTTCCGCCATGGCAGTCAATTTCCACGGTGTCTTCTCTGGTATAACTGTTCGGTGCCCGCATCAGAAGAACCATTACTTCATCTATCATTTCATCTTCATCATAGATATGACCATAATGAATCGTATGGCTCTTGCACTGTGATAAAAGCTTGTTTCCCTTTTGTGGCCGGTATATCTTATCAATTACATCAAAAGCATCTTCTCCGCTGATACGGATAATTCCAATTCCGGAATTCGTCATAGCAGAAGCAATTGCTGCAATAGTCTCTGTCTTCATAGAAATCTCCTTAATATAAGAATTCTCATATTATCTGTGTAATATATAAGAGTTATAAAACGGTATAATTATATCATTTTATAACTCTTATGAAATCATTTTCTTATAAAATTTTTAAATTATTTTTTTAATGTAACAACTACATGGCGGAAAGGCTCTTCTCCCTCGCTGTGAGTCTCTACATATCTGTCACCCTGCAATGCAGAATGAATTACTCTTCTTTCAAATGGATTCATCGGCTCTAAAGATACCGGACGTTTGGTTCTCTTAACCTTATATGCAATATTCTTTGCAAGATTTTCCAGAGTATCTTTTCTTCTCTGGCGATAATCTTCGGTATCCAGTTTAACTTTGATATATCCATCAGAATGTTTATTAACAGCAAGATTTGTAAGATACTGAAGAGAATCCAAAGTCTGTCCTCTCTTACCAATCAGCAGTCCCATTTCTTTACCGCTTAATTCTACTTCATAAACCTTATCATCTTCTGCTTTCTTAATATCAATGGCAACTTCCATATTCATAGCAGAAAATACATTTTCCAAGAACTCACGGATATTATCTACTGTGTCATTCTTCTTGCGAGCTTTGATGATTGCAGGTTTGCTCTTAATTCCAAGAAATCCGGTAGAACCCTTCTCAATAACTTCTACCTCAATCTTATCACTGGTGGTTCCAAGCTGAATCGAAGCCTCTGTGATTGCATCATCCACTGTTTTTGCTGAAACTTCAATAAATTCCATTGCAAATTACCCCCTCTATTTATTGTTTCTTTCATTGAATTCACGTACTCTGTTTGCTTTGGAAGCAAGGCTTCCTGCTTTTGCATTGCTTCTTACTTCTGCTGCATGCTCTAAAGCTTCTTCCTTCTCTTCCTTAGTCATAGTACCTGACTCAATGATATTTGCTTTTGTACTCATCTTTGCTGCGTTGGCAATCTGATTTTCAATCAGACCCATTTTCTTTTCACGCTTTGCTTTTGCTTTTTCCTGATTTGCTTTCATAACAGCATCCCAGTCCATCTTATCAAGACGTTTGTTAATACCCCACTGCTGGATACTACGAACCAAAGCACTGGCAATCCAGTAAATACCAAGACCAACCGGAACAGTGAAACACATTACAAATGAGAATAATGGCATCATAAGGTTCATGGTCTTCATCTGCTGTGCCATTGCATCATTGTCAGTAGAAGAAGCGGTAGGCATTAATTTAATATTTAATCTCTGTGTCAGGAAAGAAATAACAGGAATCAATAATGCACCGATTGCAAGTAAATATGCTCCTGACTTAAAGCCTGTTGTCATAATGTTCCATGGGCTGTTTGAAATGTTAAGTCCAAGGAAATAGTTTAACTTCTCTAAGGATTTCTCCGTTGCATCCAGATTGGTAAGATTACCAAATACGGTTTTTAACTCGCTCCATCCGGAAGTATTCATCTTATATAAAACATCAACAATATAATTATGAAGAACATTTGTATCTGTTGCTTTAAAATCAACAGATAAACCGGTAATCTTCATATTTTTAACAAAATCTGCCATCTTGCCGGCAAAACCGTCAACAGACATAATCTCTGTAACAAGAGCAGAAAACTTTTCTTTTACAGCCGGTACATATGCCGGTACATTTAAGAACACACGATATAAAGCAAACAGAATCGGCATCTGGATTAACATCTGGATACAGCTACCGGTTGGTGAAACACCATATTTCTGGTAAACCATCTGTGTCTCTTCCTGCATCTTCTGCATGGACACCTGGTCTCTCTTGTCTTTATACTTCTTCTGGATAGCCTGAAGTTCCGGATTCATCTTCTGTGAGAGCTTTGAGAACTTCTGCTGTTTATAGGTTAATGGAAAAAGACATGCATAAATAATCAAAGTTAAGATAATGATGCAAAGTCCGATATTTTCTATTCCAAACAAACTGTTCAGTACATAATAGATTCCATTCATAATCCATCCTAAGACCTTTGCAATCGGTCCGAGAATCTTACCATTGTACTGAGTTAAAATGATTTCTGACACTGAACGTACCTCCTAATCATGGAACCGGGTCATATCCGCCTTTTGAAAAAGGATTACATCTTAATATCCTCCAGAGAGCCAGTGCTCCCCCCTTTACTGCGCCATACTTTTCCACGGCAATCAGACCATAGGTAGAACAGGTCGGGCAATAAGGGCACTTCGTTGTTTTCATTGGTGAAAGATATTTTCTATAAAATTTAATGATTGCAATTAAAATTTTTTTCAAAATCATTCCATCTTCTTTTCAATATTATCTTTGAATAATTCCATGAAGATTCGAAAGATGCAGCAACGCACTCTCCAACTTGTGATAACCTGCTTCTTTTGCTGACACCCTTGCGATGACTACGATGTCCCAACCACTATGAAACATCTCTTCGTGCAGTCTGTAACTTTCCCTTAATAATCTCGTCAGATGATGTCTTACTACACTATTTCCTACTTTTTTACTGACGGAGATTCCAATTCGATTCGATTCCAAACCATTTTCCAGAACATACATCACCAGATACTTGTCCGCATAAGACTTGCCATTGCGATATACATTCTGGAAATCTTTGTTTTTCTTCAATGAGTCCATTTTTCAATCCTTAAAAAAAGTCTTGTATAAGAAGAAAAAGACCACAAAAGTTGTGGCCTATGCTGATAATTTCTTTCTTCCTTTTAATCTTCTTGCAGCCAATACTTTTCTTCCGCCTGCTGTACTCATTCTTTTACGAAAACCATGAACTTTATTTCTCTGTCTGTTTTTTGGCTGAAATGTCATCTTACCTTTATGCATAATAATCCACCTCCTCTATGCTAGAAAACATCAGTACAATTATAACAAAAAAACCTGTCAAGTCAAGTAAAACCTGTATTTTCCGGCAATTAATTTTTCCACTACTATATATATAAGGAAGAAACTATTTTTAATCTATATCTAGTATCCATTTTCTTCCTTTCACACCATAAAAATCATATATCAAGATTTTTTCCACAGGTTATCCACAATTGTTTATAACCTGTGCATAACCTGTAGATAATTTAAGGATAACTTGTTGTTAAAATGACCTTACCTTAATTTTGAATAGCTTTTCCCGCTAAAATAAAGGCTTTTTTATCCACTTTATTCACATTAGGCTTATCACCTATACCTTTAAAAGTTCTCATTGATAATTTGCCCCATTTAGTTTATTATTAGAAGAGTAGGATTCTATATAATGCTATAAATATGAGAAGCTTTAAAAAGCTTAAATAATAGAAACATGGAGATTTTTATGGAACAGATCATTGAAAAATGGGAAGAAATTTTAAGAACTGTCAAGGAAGAGCATGAACTTACTGACATTTCTTTTAAAACCTGGTTAGAACCACTGAAGGTATTTGATGTCAAAGACAATACTTTATACATACTGGTACCGGATGAACAGATGGGGCTTAACTACATTACCAAGAAGTACACTCTTCCTATTAAAGTAGCAGTTGCTGAAATCATTGGAAAGGATTACGAAATTGAATTTGTGCTGCCGGAGCAGGCAAAATCCATGCATACTCCGAAACCGATGGCTTTCGTAAATACAGAAAGTATTGACAAATCCAGTTTGAATCCAAACTATACTTTCGATACTTTCGTCGTTGGAAATAATAATAAACTGGCTCATGCAGCTTCACTGGCTGTTGCGGAATCTCCGGGAGAAGTCTATAACCCGCTCTTCTTATATGGAGGCGTAGGACTTGGTAAAACACATTTGATGCATTCCATCGCACATTTTATCCAGTCCAATAACCCAAATGTAAAGATTTTATACGTTTCTTCGGAAACTTTTACCAATGAACTGATTGAAGCCATCCGAAATGGCAATAATACAGCTATGACAAATTTCCGTGATAAATATCGTAATATCGACGTCCTTTTAATCGACGATATCCAGTTTATTATAGGAAAAGAAAGTACACAGGAAGAATTCTTCCATACCTTTAATGAGCTTTATCTTGCCAAGAAACAGATTGTTATTTCTTCTGATAAACCGCCAAAGGATATGGAGACATTGGAAGAACGTATCCGTTCCCGTTTTGAATGTGGTCTGACTGCTGATATCGGTTCTCCGGATTACGAAACCAGAATGGCGATTCTTCGAAGAAAAGAAGAAATGGATAATTTCCATTTAGATGATGAAATTTTAAAATACATTGCTACCAATATTAAGTCTAATATCCGAGAACTGGAAGGTGCTTTAAATAAACTGCTTGCCTACTCCAATCTCGAACAGACTGAGATTACCATGGAAGTAGCCATGAAAGAGCTTCAGAATATCATTTCTCCGGACAAGCCAAGAGAGATTACTCCACAGCTTATTATCGATGTAGTATGCGAACATTTCCATATTACAAAGGAGCAGATGATTTCTAAGAGCCGTAGCAACGATATTGCAAAGCCAAGACAGATTGCCATGTATCTTTGCAAGAATATGACCGGAGTTTCCCTGGAATATATTGGAGAACTCTTAGGAGGAAGAGATCATTCTACCGTTATTCATGGTATTAATAAGGTAGAAGCTGAATTACAGAGTAATGAGACGACCGTAAATCTCTTAAATACCATTAAGAAAAAGATTAACCCAAATTAATTTATGCACAAGACACTGTTTATAATTTGTGAAAGAGCTGTGGAATGGCATTGGATAACTTATTATGTCAACTTTACATAAAAAATTATTCACTTTTTATTAAGACACAATCCGCAGTCATTTAAACAGGTTATACAGTAACCAATTTCTTTTAAATGCTTATGAATTGCGGGTTGCAGAGGTTATTCACTTATTAACATCCCCTAAGAATAAGACGTTTAATTTCTTTTTAAATATTATATTTATATATGTCGAAAGGAGTTATGAACAACATGAAAATCATCTGTTCAAAATCAAATTTACTTTATGGTGTAAACATTGTTTCCAAAGCCGTACCAACCAGAACGACCATGGCTATCTTAGAATGTATCTTAATTGATGCTTCTGCCGGTGAGATTAAATTAACTGCCAATGATATGGAACTTGGAATCGAAACAAAAATAGAAGGCGAGATTGAAGAAAGAGGAATTATCGCATTAGATGCTAAAATCTTTTCTGATATCGTAAGAAAGCTTCCTGATAATGAAGTTGTAATCGAAACAGACTCTTCCTTTAAGACAACCATTACCTGTGAAAAAGCAAAATTCAATATTATTGGAAAATCCGGTGAAGATTTTTCATACATTCCATATATTGAAAGAAATGAAGAAATCAGCATTTCACAGTTTACTTTAAAAGAAGTGATCCGCCAGACAATCTTTTCTATTGCAGACAATGACAATAACAAACTGATGACCGGAGAATTATTTGAAATTAATGAGAACAGCTTAAAGGTTGTATCACTGGATGGTCATCGTATTTCTATTCGTAATATTGAACTGAAAAATAATTATGAGCATAAAAAAGTGGTTGTTCCTGGAAAGACATTACAGGAAATCAGCAAGATTCTTCCGGGAAATGCCGACGAAGATGTCAGCATGTATTTATCCGACAACCATATTGTATTTGAATTTGGCAATACCACCGTTGTTTCCCGTCTGATTGAAGGCGAGTATTTCAAGATTGAGCAGATGCTCTCTTCTGATTATGAGACAAAGGTTAAGATTAACAAACGTGAATTATTAGACTGTATCGACCGTGCTACCCTTTTGGTAAAAGAGGGAGACAAGAAGCCGATTATCATGAATATCACAGATGATAAGATGGAATTAAAAATCAATTCCTTTATTGGTTCCATGAATGAAGAAATTGATATTACCAAAGATGGAAAAGATATTTTAATTGGATTTAATCCGAAATTCTTTATTGATGCCCTTCGTGTCATTGATGAAGAAGAAGTAACCCTTTATATGGTAAATCCAAAGGCACCATGTTTTATCCGGGATGAAAATGAGACCTTTATCTATCTGATTCTTCCGGTAAACTTTAATGCGGCTGCAAACTAGGATTTGCAGAGGCAGGAAGAGAGGCAATCATGCAGGAAATTAAGCTGCGGGATGAATATATTAAATTAGGACAGGCTTTAAAAGCCGCCGGAGTCGTAGACTCCGGAGTCACTGCCAAGCTCGTAATCTTAGATGAGAAAGTTAAGGTAAATGGCGAGGTTGAAGTACAGCGTGGCAAGAAATTATACGATGGAGATGTAGTGGAAGCTTTGGGCGAAACCATAAAGATTGTAAAATGATAATAAAGTCCATTGAACTTAAGAATTTCCGGAATTATGAAGAGTTAAATCTGAATCTTGACGGCGGAACCAATATTTTATACGGGGACAATGCCCAGGGAAAGACCAATATCTTAGAATCCATATATGTCAGCGGAACAACGAAATCCCATAAGGGAAGCCGCGACAAAGAAATGATTCGTTTTGGTGAAAATGAGGCACATATCCGTACCCTGGTAGAAAAAAATCAGATGAGTTATCAGATTGATATGCATCTGAAGAAGAACCGTTCCAAAGGAATTGCTATTAATGGCGTGCCAATCCGCAAGGCAAGTGAGCTTTTCGGTGTGCTGAATATGGTATTTTTCTCACCGGAGGATTTAAATATTATCAAAAATGGCCCTTCCGAGCGCAGAAGATTTTTAGATTCGGAAATCTGCCAGCTGGATAAAATTTATCTTTCTGATTTAACCAAGTATAATAAAGTTTTAAACCAGCGTAATAAGCTGTTAAAAGATATGGTATTTCACCCGGACTTAGAAAATACGTTATCCGTATGGGATATGCAGCTTATTTCTTACGGCAGGCGGATTATCAGTCGGCGCCGGAGATTTGTAGAGGAATTAAATGAAATTGTCCGGGGCATCCATGAAAGCATTTCCGGTGGCAGGGAGCAGCTGACGCTGACGTATGAGCCGGATATAGAAGAAGCTTTCTTTGAAGATGAATTAAACCGGGCAAAGGAAAAGGACAGAAAATACTGCAGTACCTCCGTGGGACCTCACAGAGATGATATTTCCTTCTTTATCGGAGATATTGATATCCGTAAATTCGGTTCCCAGGGACAGCAGAGAACTTCTGCTTTATCACTGAAATTATCAGAGATAGAGCTGGTGAAAAGATGTATCCATGATACACCGGTACTTCTTTTAGACGATGTGCTTTCCGAACTGGACAGTAACAGGCAGAATTATCTGCTTAACAGTATACATGATATTCAGACGGTCATTACCTGTACCGGTCTGGATGAATTTGTAAGAAACCGCTTCCAGATTGATAAAATATTTGAAGTCATAAGCGGAACAGTAAGTGAAAAACAGGAAATGTAAAATAATCCGTGAATAGGAGGAATACAGATGAGTACGGAATACGGAGCAGACCAAATTCAGATTTTGGAAGGTTTGGAAGCAGTAAGAAAGAGACCTGGAATGTATATTGGAAGTACCTCTGTGAGAGGACTTCACCATCTGGTATATGAAATTGTAGATAACTCTGTCGATGAAGCACTGGCAGGTTATTGTACCCATATTATCGTTACGATTAATAAAGACAATTCCATTACCGTAGAAGATGACGGACGTGGAATTCCGGTAGGAATTAACCACAAAGCAGGTATTCCTGCGGTAGAAGTAGTATTTACCGTACTGCATGCCGGCGGAAAATTCGGCGGTGGAGGATACAAAGTATCCGGCGGATTACATGGTGTAGGAGCATCCGTTGTAAATGCACTTTCTAACTGGCTGGAAGTACAGATTTTCCACGATGGAAAGATTTATCAGCAACGTTATGAACGTGGACATACCATGTATCCACTGAAAGAAGTTGGAAAATGTGATGTAAATAAGACCGGTACTACCGTAACCTTCTCTCCGGACGGAAGCATTTTCGAAGAAACCGTATATGATTTTGATACATTAAAGCAGCGTTTAAGAGAGACTGCTTTCCTGACAAAGAACCTTAAGATTACACTTCGTGATGACAGGGAAGAGCCGATGAAAGAGCGGGTATTCCATTATGAAGGCGGTATTAAGGAATTTGTAACTTACTTAAATAAGAGTAAGGAAGCATTATATCCGGAGGTTATTTATTGTGAAGGTGAGAAAAACGGGGTTCTTGTTGAAGTTGCTATGCAGCATAACGATGCATATAACGAAGCTACGTACAGCTTTGTCAATAACATCATCACGCCGGAGGGCGGAACACATCTGGCAGGTTTCCGTAATGCGCTTACCAAAACTTTTAATGAATATGCGCGGGCGAATAAGATTTTAAAGGATTCTGAGCCGGCACTTTCCGGTGATGATATCCGTGAAGGCTTAACTGCTATCGTAAGTATTAAGATTGAAGAGCCTCAGTTTGAAGGACAGACAAAGCAGAAGCTTGGTAACAGTGAAGCAAGAGGAGCAGTAGACAGCGTAGTAAGCGAGCAGCTTACATATTTCTTAGAGCAGAATCCTCAGGTTGCAAAGACCATTTGTGAGAAATCACTGTTGGCACAGCGTGCAAGAGAGGCAGCAAGAAAAGCAAGAGATTTAACCAGAAGAAAGACTGCTTTAGAGGGAACTTCACTTCCTGGTAAATTAGCAGACTGTTCTGATAAAGACCCGAAAAACTGTGAAATTTTCATCGTCGAGGGAGATTCCGCCGGTGGTTCTGCAAAGACTGCAAGAAGCCGTGCAACCCAGGCAATTCTTCCACTTCGTGGAAAGATTTTGAATGTAGAGAAAGCAAGACTTGATAAAATTTACGGAAATGCTGAGATTAAAGCCATGATTACAGCATTTGGTACCGGTATTCATGAAGATTTTGATATCAGCAAATTAAGATATCATAAGATTATTATCATGACCGATGCCGATGTGGATGGTGCTCATATCAGTACCCTGATGCTTACTTTCATTTATCGTTTCATGCCGGAATTAATCAAGCAGGGCTATGTATATCTGGCACAGCCGCCACTTTATAAGATTGAGAAAAATAAAAATGTCTGGTATGCCTACAGCGATGAACAGCTCAACAATATCTTAAAAGAGATTGGACGAGATGGTAATAACAAGATTCAGCGATACAAAGGATTAGGAGAAATGGATGCCGAGCAGCTTTGGGAGACAACCATGGATCCTGAGAAGAGAATCTTACGTCGTGTTGTAATGGATGAAGAAGAAGCATCTGAAATTGATGTAACATTCAATACCTTAATGGGCGACAAAGTAGAACCAAGACGTGATTTTATTGAAGCAAATGCGAAGTATGTCCAGAACCTGGATATCTAGGAGGAAGAATAGATGGATGACAAGATATTTGACCAGATACATGACGTAGACTTAAAGAAAACGATGGAAACATCCTATATAGACTATGCCATGAGTGTAATTGCAGCCCGGGCTTTACCGGATGTAAGGGATGGTCTGAAACCGGTACAGAGACGTGTACTGTTTTCCATGATAGAGTTGAACAACGGTCCGGATAAGCCACACAGAAAATGTGCCCGTATCGTCGGAGATACCATGGGTAAATATCACCCACACGGAGACAGCTCAATCTATGGAGCATTGGTAAATATGGCACAGGACTGGTCTACCAGATATCCATTGGTAGATGGTCATGGTAACTTCGGTTCCGTAGACGGTGACGGAGCTGCAGCAATGCGATATACCGAAGCAAGACTTTCTAAGATTTCCATGGAAATGCTTGCTGATATCAATAAAGATACCGTTGATTTCATGCCAAACTTTGATGAGACCGAGAAAGAACCTGTTGTACTGCCATCAAGATTTCCAAATCTTTTAGTAAATGGTACAACCGGTATTGCGGTAGGTATGGCAACCAATATCCCGCCACATAACTTAAGAGAAGTTATCAATGCAGTAGTAAAAATCATTGATAACGAAGTAGAGCAGGATCGTGGAACCGATATCGAAGAGTTATTGGATATTGTAAAAGGACCTGATTTTCCAACCGGTGGAATGATTCTTGGCACAACCGGAATCAACGAAGCATACCGTACCGGCCGTGGAAAGATTCGTGTCCGCGCAGTTACCAATATTGAGCCGATGAACAATGGAAAGAACCGTATCATCGTAACGGAGCTTCCATATATGGTAAATAAAGCCCGCCTCATCGAAAAGATTGCAGAGCTGGTAAGAGATAAGAAAATTGACGGAATCACCGATTTACGTGATGAATCAGACCGTCAGGGTATGAGAATTTGTATTGAGCTGCGCCGTGATGTAAATCCAAACGTAGTATTAAACCTTTTATATAAGCATACCCAGTTACAGGATACCTTTGGTGTTATTATGCTGGCGCTGGTAAATAATCAGCCGAAAGTATTAAATCTTCTTGATATGTTAAATTACTATCTGATGCATCAGAAGGAAGTTGTAACAAGAAGAACAAAATATGATTTAAATAAAGCAGAAGAAAGAGCTCATCTGTTAGAGGGCTTACTGATTGCTTTAGACCATATTGATGAAGTAATTTCCATTATCCGTGGAAGTAAGACAACACCGGAAGCAAAAGAAAAATTAATGAACCGCTTCGGACTCAGCGATGCACAGGCACAGGCTATTGTAGATATGCGTCTGCGTGCACTGACAGGTCTGGAACGCGAGAAGATTGAAAATGAATATAAGGAATTAGTAGCAAGAATTGCAGAGTTAAAAGCAATCCTTGCAGATGAGAAGAAACTTCTTGGCGTTATCAGAGAAGAAATTCTTCTGATTGCAGATAAGTATGGAGACGAAAGAAGAACTTCTATCGGATTTGATGAATATGACATTTCCATGGAAGATCTGATTCCGGTAACCAATACTGTAATCACCATGACAAAATTAGGATATATCAAGCGCATGAGCGTAGATAATTTCCGCAGCCAGCATCGTGGCGGTAAAGGAATTAAGGGAATGGAGACCATTGAGAATGATTATATCGAAGAACTTCTCATGACAACTTCCCATCATTATCTGATGTTCTTTACCAACAGCGGAAAAGTATATCGTATGAAAGCATATGAGATTCCGGAGGCAGGAAGAACAGCCAGAGGAACCGCAATTATCAATCTGCTTCAGCTTCAGCCGGGCGAGAAAATCACCGCAGTTATTCCAATTAAGGAATACAAAGAGGGCGAATATCTCTTTATGGCAACCAAGAATGGTATTGTGAAGAAGACACCAATCTGCGAATATGCAAATGTTCGTAAGACAGGACTTGCAGCAATCAACCTTCGTGATGATGATGAACTGATTGAAGTAAAGAAGACAGATAACAATAAAGATATCATCTTAGTAACCAAATATGGTCAGTGTATCCGTTTCCATGAAACAGATGTAAGAAGCACCGGCCGTGTATCCATGGGTGTTATTGGTATGAACTTAGCAGACAGCGACGAAGTCGTAGGCATGCAGTTAAATACCCAGGGTGATGCACTGATGATTGCATCTGAAAAAGGTCTTGGAAAATGCACCTTAATGTCTGAATTTTCACCACAGAACCGTGGCGGTAAGGGCGTGAAGTGCTACAAGATTACCGAGAAGACCGGTAATATTATTGGTGTCAAAGCTGTAAATCAGGATAACGAAGTAATGCTGATTACTACAGAAGGAATCATCATTCGAATTCCGGTAAATGGAACTGCACTTTTAGGCAGAGTTACATCCGGAGTAAAACTGATTAATGTAAATGACGGAGTAACCGTTGCCAGCATGGCTAAGGTAAGGGAAGATAAATCCATTATGGAAAATAATATTCCGGAGCCGGAGCAGCCAGAAGGTGTTATTACAGATGAAGATGCATCAGCATCGGAAGAAGAACTGATATCCAAGGAGCTCGGTGAATTAATTAATCGTGCAGAGCAGGATAGCGAAGAAGAATAAAAAACTTTATAAAAAAGAGGGCGGAATCACTGTATCATGATTTCGCCCTTTCAAAAAATAAGGGGGATAAAAGATGCCACAGACATTTTATGAAGTACTATGGATTTTTATTATTTATGCATTTATCGGATGGTGTACCGAAGTATCCTATGCAGCATTGGACAGGGGAATCTTTGTAAACAGGGGATTTTTGAACGGACCATACTGTCCAATCTATGGATGCGGAGTGTTAATCGTAGTTGTATTACTGACACCATTAAAGAAAAATCTGTTGATATTATATGTAGGTTCCTTCCTTTTGACATCGGTTCTGGAATTTATAACAGGATTCGTAATGGAAAAAGTATTTCATAATAAATGGTGGGATTACTCGGATAAACCTTTTAATATAATGGGATATGTATGTTTGAAATTTTCTATTTTTTGGGGACTGGCATGTACTTTTATCATGCTGATAGTACATCCGATTATTTATGGATTCATCCGCCTGATACCTCATATTGTAGGCATAGTATTGCTTGTAATTATTATGACCGGATTTGCCATTGACGTAGCGGTAACGGTATCCACTATTGTGAAGTTCAACCGCAGGTTAAAGGTAATGGATGATATTGCAGCAAAAATTAAAGTATTGTCCAATCAGATTGGTGAGAATATCTATGAAAATGTAGAAGAAGCACTGGAAAAATCTGCAGAGTTTAAAGAAGAACATGCAGAACAGATTGAAGAATTTGAAGAGAAGAAAGAAAAGCTTGCCACTGCAGCCGACATGACAAAAGAGAAAATTACAGAGGCAGCAGGCACCACAAAAGAAAGAATTACAGAGGCAGCAGGCACTACAAAAGAAAGAATTACCGGGGCAGCCGATTCTACCAGAAAGAAAATTACCGGAGCGGCCGACGAGACGAAAGAAAAACTCGAAGAGCTGCGTCATAAATATGATGAACTTTTATCCAAAAAGAATGCAGTATCCAGCCGTTTGATGAAAGCATTCCCGGATATGAAATCAAAGAGCCACAACGAGATTTTGCAGAAATTAAAGAAAATTAACATAAGAAAGTAGGAAAATATGAAACCGAAAGTAAAAACAGGGATAAGTGCAATTATGATTATCGGATGGATTTTTGCAGGGCTGGGTTCTGTCTTTTTGATAATGGGAATCATTTTCCTGACACAGTCCGGAAAAGAGGAAGCATTTAAAATGTTAGGACTCATCTTTGGCGGAACCGGGCTTTTCTTTTTCCTGATTGGTGTCATCTTTTTGATATTGCATTACAATAATAAAAGCAGCTTAAAGAAAATTGTGGAAAACGGCTATTACATTATGGCAGAAATCTCAAATATAGATATGAATTATAATGTAAATGTGAATGGCAGATGCCCTTATGTGATATATGCCAGATATCAGGATATGAATGGCTGCATTCATACATTTCACAGCCGCAACATTTTCTTTAATCCGGCGGGAATGATGAAAAATAATATGGTCAAAATTTATACAAGACCGGATAATTTCAAAAGATACTATATGGACATCGATGAGATTTTACCGGAAGTACAGATGCATTAAAGGAGACAGAAATGATAAGAACAGTAAAAACAAGTGAAATAACAGAAAATATCAAAGAAATGTGTATTGAAGCAAATTATTATTTATCCAAAGATATGGATGCAGCAATGAAAAATGCGGCTGCGACAGAAGAATCCGAGCTTGGACAGAAAATATTAAATCAGTTACAGGATAATCTTGAAATTGCAGATAAAGAGCAGATTCCAATCTGCCAGGATACCGGAATGGCAGTGGTATTTATTGAAGTTGGACAGAATGTGCATTTCGAAGGTGATGCCATAGAAGATGCCATCAACGAAGGAGTGCGTCAGGGATATGTAGAAGGATATCTTCGGAAATCTGTAGTAAAAGACCCGCTGATTCGTGAAAATACCAAAGATAATACTCCGGCAGTTATCCATTATTCCATTGTACCAGGAGATAAAGTGAAAATTACTGTTGCACCAAAGGGATTTGGTAGTGAAAATATGAGCCGCGTCTTTATGCTGAAGCCTGCAGAAGGAATCGAAGGAGTTAAAAATGCCATCATGACTGCTGTAGCTGATGCAGGTCCAAATGCCTGCCCTCCAATGGTAGTAGGTGTTGGAATCGGAGGTACCTTTGAAAAATGTGCGATTCTTGCAAAAAAAGCATTAACCAGAAGCGTAGATTCCTATTCTGAAATACCTTATGTAAAAGATTTAGAAATAGAAATGTTAGATAAAATCAACCAGTTAGGCATCGGACCGGGCGGATTAGGCGGAACAACTACAGCCTTAAAGGTAAATATCAATACATACCCGACACATATCGCAGGACTTCCGGTAGCAGTGAACATCTGCTGTCATGTAAACAGACATGTGATAAGGGAGATTTAAAATGAATGCAATTGTAATAGAAGGAAAAGAATATCATTTTAAAATGGCACATCCGGAAAATGCAGAAGAAATATTATCTTTATATCAAAATGCCATGGGAACAGAAGGCTGTACCTGGGATGAGACATATCCAAGCCGGGAGACCATTGCGAAAGATTTTGCAAATCAGGCATTATTTATAGTAGAAGACAGCAACAATAAAATAGCCGGAGCCATTTCAATTGATGAAGATACAGAAGTAAATGCATTAACCTGCTGGTCAAAGCAGTTAGAGCCATCTGCGGAGCTGGCGCGTCTTGTCATAAGAGAAACAGAACAGAATCATGGACTGGCACGCATTATGATTCAAAATACCATGGAAGAATTAAAAAAGCGTGGCATGAAAGGTGTCCATTTTCTGGTAAGCAAGACAAATGAAAGGGCAATGCGTTCTTATCAGAAATTGAATTTTACAAAATGTGGTGAATCAGATCTTTATGGAGAAGACTGGTGGTGCTACGAAAAAGCATTATAATAGATTTATTATAAAAGCCGGTAAATATCATTATTTATTATAGAAAGAACAGGTGATAGAATGGATAAATATATTACAACACCGATAACAGAAGAAAAGACAGCAGAACTTCATGCAGGAGATTATGTATACATAACAGGAACCATTTATGTGGCAAGAGATGCAGCCCACAAGAGAATGATGGAAGTATTAGAAAGAGGAGAAGAACTTCCGATAGACATTGTAGATTCCACAATCTATTATATGGGACCATCACCAGCAAGAGAGGGAAGACCAATCGGTTCTGCAGGCCCGACTACAGCTACCCGCATGGATAAATATGCACCAACCTTATTGGATTTGGGTGAAAAGGCAATGATTGGAAAAGGAAAACGTTCCAAAGAAGTTATAGATGCCATCATCCGTAATAAAGCAGTATATTTTGCAGCAATCGGCGGGGCAGGCGCGCTTCTTTCCAAATGCATTACCAAATCAGAAATCGTCTGTTATGAAGATTTGGGAGCAGAAGCTATCCGTAAGCTGGAAGTAAAGGACTTCCCAGTGATTGTTGTAATAGACAGGGATGGCAATAATCTCTATGAAACAGCAATAGAAAAATATAAGAAAATAAAGCTTTAAAATGCTCCGGAAAAATAAGTGCAAAATAATTTAAATTTGTGATTGACAAAGTGAAATAGTTTTAGTATTATTATCTATGCGTCATGTACGCAGACAACATCATATTTATTTGGAAAGTTCAGATATGGAGAAATACTCAAGAGGCTGAAGAGGCGCCCCTGCTAAGGGTGTAGGTCGGGCAACCGGCGCGAGGGTTCAAATCCCTCTTTCTCCGCTTTTTCCAAAGATAAAGAAATTTATTTTTTTTTTGGAAAAAGTTGTTGACAGATAAGAAATAAGGTGTTATGCTAAATGAGTTGTGTCTGAGAGATGCAACAAAGAACCTTGATAACTGAACAGTGAAATACCCTTGAAAGATTTTGAGAAAAACGTAATCAATAAGATTACAAAATCATTCAGGACAGCATCTCTATTCAATAGAAGAATGCGACCTAAAACAGTAAACTTTAGGATATTTAGCCAAGCTAGATTTCTGAAAGGACAAACACTATAACATGAGAGTTTGATCCTGGCTCAGGATGAACGCTGGCGGCGTGCTTAACACATGCAAGTCGAACGAAGCACTTTATTACGAT
>JBNMJI010000008.1:0-20701 GCA_050873725.1 Roseburia sp. | reverse complement strand
GAACGTAAATTGATTGAAATTGCACGAATCATGAATAAACATCCGGAAGTACTGGTTGTAGATGAAACTACAACTGCATTATCCCAGAAGGGAAGAGAGATTATCTACAATATTATGGAGCAGATGAAAAAAGAAAATAAAGCAGTAGTTTTCATCTCCCATGATTTGGAAGAGATTATGGAAAAGTGCGATGCATTGACGGTTCTTCGCGATGGAAATATTATAGTTACTTTTGATAAAAATGAATTTGATGAAGACAAAATAAAATCAAGCATGATTGGAAGACAGCTGGAAGGCGATTATTATCGAAGCGATTATGATGGAAGCTGCGAAGATGAAGTTGTCTTGGAAATGAAAGATGTAAATCTGACTGGCAAGCTGATTGACTTTAATCTGCAGTTACATAAAGGAGAAATTCTTGGGATTGGCGGACTTTCACACTGCGGAATGCATACACTTGGCAAAGTCATGTTTGGAAATAAGAAACCGGAGTCTGGAGAAATAAGAATTAAAGGAAAGAAGTTGAAAAACGAAGCCGATGCAATGAAGCATATGGTCGGATATGTGGCAAAAGACAGAGATACTGAGTCATTATGCTTGAATGCCAGCATCAAAGATAATATTGCGGTTGGCGGATTGGATCAGTTTACAACTGGCGGATTTCTGATTTTTCCGTGGAATGAAAAGAAATATGTTCAGAAACAGGTGGAAACTTTAAGTATTAAATGTGCAGGAATAAATCAGTATGTTTCAGCGTTATCCGGTGGAAATAAACAGAAAGTTGTATTTGGAAAATGGATTGGAAGAGGCAGTGATGTATTGATTCTGGATTGCCCGACGCGAGGCGTTGATATTGGAGTGAAGCAGGCAATGTATCAATTGATGTACCAGATGAAAAAAGAAGGAAAATCAATTGTTATCATTTCGGAGGAATTAACAGAACTGATTGGAATGTCGGACCGTCTGATGATTATGAAGGATGGAAAGATTATGCATGAATTTCCAAGAAGTGAATCACTGTCAGAAGCAGATGCGATTCAGTACATGATATAGGAGGCGGATGAAATGAAAACAAAGAATTTAAGAAAAAATGTTATGCTCCTTGCACCACTTTTTGGTCTTGTAGCACTGCTGGTCGCTTTCTTTATTATTGGAACATCCAAAAATATAAATGTTGCATATGGAATGAAAAGTATTATCAATCAGTCAGTTGTGGTTGCAGTAGTAGCGACAGGTGCAATCTTTATTTATACGCTTGGCTCCTTTGATATCAGCCTTGGAGCATCTGTAGCAGTAAGTGCACTGGTAGGTGGGATTGTTTATAACAAAACAGAGAGCCTGGTAATCATGTTTGCAGTTTGTCTTGGGGTAGCGGTCTTTATAGGACTATTCAACTCAGTTCTGGCATCTATTTTTAATCTCCCTGTTTTCGTAACAACGATTGCAATGTTAAGTGTATTGAATGCACTGGTATTGGTTCTGATTAAGATGAATGGAACAGGTTCTGAAATAAGAGTGCCGATGATGGCGGTTAGTAAGTTAAATACAACACAGTTTAAAATATTCGTATTAGTTGCATTTTTCTTAGTATGTTTACTGGTATTCTCATTTACAAAAGTAGGAAGAATGCAGAAATTCCAGGGCGGAAATCCAATATGTGCAAAATTAAGTGGAATTTCCGTAAAAAAGATGTCAATTATAGCATTTATCATGTCTGGAATAGGAGTTGGACTTGGTGCATGCCTTTCCATTGTCTCTGCTCCAACTTTAACAAGAAATACTGCATCCAGTGTAGGAATGGATGTCATCATAGCGATTGTATTTGGTGGTATGCCGGTATCAGGTGGTGCAAGAAGTAAAATTTATGCGGCAGTAATCGGAGCTTTTTCCATGACATTGCTCAGTCAGATTATGGTGATGTTTAATCTGAATTCCGGAATTGGACAGATGGTAAAAGCAGCAATATTTATATTGGTAGTATTCTTAGCAACCAGTGATCAGAGAGGAAAGATGTTACCAAGATAATATTCATATGGTATTAAGTGATAGTCACTTTATACATAAACATGTAATGTACAGGAGGAAAGAAACATGAAAAAAATTCTAGCAATGTTGCTGGCAACGGTCATGGTAGTAGGATGCTTTACCGGATGCGGAAGCGACAAGAAGAACGACAATTCTGAAGTAGTAAGTACAGAACAGTCGGCCAGCAAGGAAGAAACACCAGAACTTGATATGAGTGAAACCGTTAAAATGGGTATTCTCGTATCAGATGCAACAACTGCAGAAGCATTGGCATTCCGGACATACTATACAGAGTATATTCAGAAACAGTACAATGTAGAACTTATTTATTCAGATGAATTGAAGGATGCAGCAGGGGAAACATCAGCGATTGATACTTTTATTACAAATAATTGTAAAGCAATTATTTCATTCTCATCCTTTGACCGTGCAGCACAGATTGAACAGTGTGAAGCAGCAGGTGTGTATTATGCAGTTGCAACAGGAACTTTAACAGATGAAGAATATGAGACTTATAAGGGATATGAGCATTATGTAGGCGCAATCGGACCATCTCTTGAAGTAGAATATCAGACTGGTTATGATATGGCAAATTACTATCTGGAGCAGGGTAAGAAAAACTTTGCTATCTTCGGTGGAGCAATTCCATATTATACAGATATGCACATTTATCGTGCAGCAGGTATGATCGCAGCTATGGTAGATGCAGGTGGAGCAGATGCTAATTACAAAGGTGCTACAGATGAGGCTGGAATTATTGGACAGATTTATGCAGATGGACAGATTGAAACCGGAGCAATTGGTGATGTAAATATCGTTGGTTATGTAGGTGGATATGACATGGATGATGCCTGGTTTGGAAAATGTGCGCAGATGGCACAGACTCCTGACTTAGAGGTTATCTTAGCTGTTGGAAATGGTTCTGACTTCTTTGGAACAGCTATTGAAGGTACAGATGTTAAGATTGCCAGCGTAGATGCTTATGCAGAAAGCTATGGTACTGCAATGGACGGCGGAATGCTTGATTACCTTGCAGGTAAGTTCTCAGCAAGTATTGGACCTATCTTTATTGCAACTTATCGTGCAGTTCTTGGAAGCCCGATTCGTACAGAAGATGGAAATGCTTTAGCTCTCAGCCAGGGTTACTGGGTTGCAACTTCACCAGAAGAATTCTCTGAGTGCTATGCAGTAGACAGCTCTGTAGAAAGTCCTGCATATACAAAAGAAATGTTAGATGGACTTCTTACAGCAGATTATGCAACATTTGAAAAATTTGTAAGTGCTTATGGATTTAAAGATATCCAGGAAGAAGCAAAATAAGTAACGTATTAATAAAGTTTTTATTCTGCTCCGGAATTCTCTGGAGCAGAATTTAGAAAAGACATGAGGGAAAATAACATGAAAAGTAAAGGAAGAAATAGCATTTTAAAAAAGATAATTGGAACTTTGTGTATTCCGGTAGTGACACTGCTCGTAATGATACTCTTATGTCAGAGGAATGGTGTTGTATTTTTTGAATCAGAAGGAAACTGGATTTTGTTTTTCCGGGCAACAGCAACAGTAATGTTAACGACATTTGCTCTTTCATTGAATCTGAATTCAGGAAGATTTGATTTCTCAATCGGAGCAATTTCGTTATTGTCATCAGTAATCAGTGCATCAATTTGTTCATCCCATGGACTTTCAACACCATATATGATTGCAATCTCTATTATATCCGGAGCATTACTTGGACTGATATCCGGAGCAATCTATGTAATTGTAAAATTACCACCGATTATTGTGTCACTGGGAGTAACACTGTTTTATGAAGGAATGGCATTCGCTCTTACAGATGGTTATGGCGTGTCATTTGTAGCAAATAAGGAATTAACAAGTTTTCCAAGTGTTTTAAATTATGTACTTGTAATTGTAATTGGACTCGTTTTATTTATTGCAATTTTTGATTATACACAATTTGGTTATGAATATAAGTCACTATTATCCGGACAGAAGGTTTCTGTAAATACAGGAATTCATGAAGTGTCCAATGCAGTAATCTGTTATACCATTGCGGGCGGCTTTATGGGTGTAGTTGGATTTATTAGTGCTTCAAATACAGGAAATATTCAGATGTCTTTAAACTTTGGCTCTATTGGAGTAATGTTTACAGCTTTCTTGCCGATGTTTATCGGTGGATTTATCGGACGTTTCTGCAATGAAAAAATCGGTTATCTGTTAGGTGCAGTAACAACAGCATTTATATCACTGATGTATGCAAGATTAAATGTAGATGCATCTATCCAGCAGATTGTTACAGCAGTTATTCTGGTAGTATTCTTAATTTATTTAAATAACGAGAATAAAGTAATTGAATTTGTAATGCTGAAGAAACAGTTGAAGAAAAAAAGACAAGAGGATAATTAGATGAAATATAAAGGAATCATTTTTGATTTGGATGGAGTAATCTGCTTTACCGATAAGTATCATTATCAGGCATGGAAGAGACTGGCAGATAAACTGGGAATATATTTTGATGCAGCTATAAATAATCGGTTAAGAGGTGTAAGCCGGATGGAAAGCCTTGAGATTATTTTGGAGAAAAGTACAAAGAAATATTCCAAAGAAGAGAAAGAAGATTTTGCAGAGCAGAAAAATAAAATGTATGTGGAATTACTGGAGAATATGACGCCGGCTGATTTGCCGAAAGAAGTAAAAACAACCTTAGATGATTTAAGGAAAAAGGGAGTTTTACTGGCAATTGGTTCTTCCAGCAAAAATGCAAAGAGAATATTAAAACATTTAGGATTAGAAAATTATTTCGATGCCATCAGTGATGGAACGAATATTACAAAATCAAAACCTGATCCGGAGGTATTTTTGAAAGCAGCTGAATACCTGCATTTAGAACCACAGGAGTGTCTTGTTGTAGAAGATGCAGTGGCAGGGATAAAAGCAGCAACAGCTGGTGGCTTTGATAGTGCAGGATTGGGTGAAGCATCCGAATGTGAAATGACAACATATCCATTAAGCGGTTTTGCTGAACTGAGAAATATTAATTAAGAAAAGGAGCAGCCGTGGCTGCTCTTTTTGTGCTCTAAATGAAAGGAAAAAGAGATGAATTATAAAGAGAAACCATTTTATTTAGATGATGTAGATATCGCCTGGGTAGAAAATACACTGGAAAATATGAGCTTGGAAGAGATGATAGGCCAGTTATTCTGCCCGATTGGATATTCTACGGATCCGGAATACCTGAATATGTTATTACATTTCCATATTGGCGGATTATTTTTCCGTGACGGTATGGCAGAAGAAATGCAAAGTACATTTACATATGCGCAGGAACATACAAAAATTCCACTTCTGATTCCATCAAATTTAGAAGCTGGAGGAGATGGAGCAGCTACAAATGGAACAGCATATGGAAAACAGATGGCATGTGCAGCTGCAAATGATCCGGTATATGCATATCGTCTGGGAAAGATTGCCTGCTCAGAAGGAAGTGCATTAGGAATTAACTGGGCTTTTGCACCGGTAGTTGACATAGATAGAAATTATCATAATCCAATTACCAATGTCAGAACATATGGAGATGATCCGGAGAAGGTTTATGCTTATGCAAGAGAGTATCTTCGCGCAGCAGATGAATGCAATATGGCAGTTTCAATTAAGCATTTCCCAGGAGATGGTGTGGACGAAAGAGACCAGCATCTTTTAACATCGGTAAATAGTCTTAGCATGGAAGAATGGGATAAATCTTATGGAAGCATTTACCAGCGGCTGATTAATGATGGAGCAAAAACAGTTATGGCAGGGCATATTGCAATGCCAGCATATCAGGAACATTTTAATCCACAGTTAAAGGGAAAGATTGTTCCGGCTTCTCTTTCCAAAGAACTTTTAGTAAATTTACTTCGGGACAAATTAGGATTTAACGGACTTGTCATCACAGACGCAACACCGATGGTCGGATTTACGGCAGCAGGTAAACGAAGCGAAACTGTACCAATGGCAATTGAAAATGGCTGTGACATGATTTTATTCAATAAAGATTTAAAAGAAGATTATCAGTTTATGTTAGATGGTTATAAGAATGGCCTGTTATCCCGTGAAAGATTACTGGATGCTAATAGACGTATATTGGCATTAAAGGCTTCTTTAAGATTACATGAAAAGAAGATAAAGAGACAACTGGTTCCTGGTAAGAATGCATTAAAAGAACTTCGCAGCACGGAGCATATACAGTGGGCAAAAGAGCTGGCCGACCAGTCCATTACACTGGTGAAAGATACTGCAGAGAATCTTCCAATCAGTGCGAAGAAGACACCGCGTGTTTTACTGGAAATTTTAGGACATTTTCCATCCAATGAAAGAGTAGTCGGAAAAGTAAAAGAAGAACTGGAAAAGAGAGATTTCCAGGTATTCCTCTATGAGAAGGAAGATTTCGAAAAGGGTGTCGATAATGTAACTGCTTTTAAAGATAAGTATGACATGGTAATTTACATCGGAAATGTGGAAAATGCCAGCAATCAGACCACCAACCGATTAAACTGGTATACCTTCTGGGGACAGGGAAATAATGTCCCGTGGTTTGCAGAAGAAGTACCAGTAATTTTTATCAGTGTAGCCAATCCATATCATTTACTGGATGTGCCAATGATAAAAACATACATTAATTGTTACTCCAATAATGATTATGTATTAGAGGCAGTAATAGCAAAAATTGCCGGAGAAAGCGGTTTTAAAGGAGTAAGTCCGGTAAATCCATTCTGTGGACGAATCGAACTTTCCTACTAAAAGAATAACGAGACATAAGGGAGAACCGGGTATATGCACATCAGAAGATTAAGAGTAAATCATAAAAAGAATCCATTAGGTTTTAATTTGACGAAGATTCATTTGTCCTGGGAAGTAAAAGATGCCTGTGGAAAATGGGCAGCAGAAACAAGAATTATCATATCTGAAAGCAGCGATATGGAAAAGCTGGTATATGATTCCGGAGTACAGGAGAATTACCATGAGAACCAGATGCTGGTTTCCTTCAACTTAAAACCAAGAACCAGATATTACTGGCAGGTAGAAGTCAAAGATGACAAGGGAGATTATGCAATAAGCAATCCGGCATGGTTTGAAACGGGAAAACTGCAGGAGAGCTGGACAGCAAAATGGATTGGAACAAAAGAAAATGAAAAGAGAATGCCTCTTTTATATAAGGAATTTGAATTAAAAGAGAAACCGGATTCTGTCAGATGGCATGTATGTGGTCTGGGATTATATGAAGCATATGTCAATGGAAAGAAGGCAGGCGGAGAATATCTTATGCCGGGTTATCACTGCTATGACAGCTTTTTAGAGTATCAGACATTGGATGTTACAGAACTGCTATCTCAGGGAAAGAATAAAATTGCGGTTCTGTTAGGAGAAGGCTGGTATAAAGGAAGATTCGGATTTGATGGTGATTACAGAAATCTTTATGGTAATCAGAAGAAGTGTATTGGAGAATTACATATACGATATGCCAATGGGCAGGAAGAATGTATTGTAACAGACAGCAGCTGGAAGGCAGAAGAAAGCAGTATATGTGAAAATGGAATCTATGATGGAGAACATATTGATGAGACATTAGAACACAAAACACTTCCAGTGGAGGAACTAGAAGAAACAAGACCACTTGTGGAACGATTTAATCCAAGAATTCATAAAGTGGAAGAGTTTCAACCGGTATCAGTAAAGCAGGAAGATGAAGCACTTTTGCTTGATTTTGGGGAAACAGTTACCGGCTGGGTAGAAATAACTGGTGCATTTGAAACAGGTCAGAAAGTTTTTATGCAGTATGGAGAAGTTCTGCAAAAGGGCAGATTTTACAGGGATAATCTCCGTACTGCCAAAGCAGAATTTACATATGTATCGAAGGGAAAAAGAGAAACAATACGTCCGCATTTTACCTATTATGGATTTCGTTATGTGAAGATAAAAGGTCTGGATCCGGAAAAAGAATATAAATTTACTGCTTATCGTATTATGTCTGATATTGAGAGAACCGGCTGGGTGACAACAGACCATGATAAGGTAAATCAGTTATTAGAAAATACACTGCGTTCCCAGAAATGTAATTTTCTGGATATTCCCACAGACTGTCCGCAGCGGGACGAAAGAATGGGGTGGACAGGAGATGCAGGAATTTTTGCCTCCACAGCATGTTTCCATATGGATAGTGGAAGTTTCTTTCATCACTATATGAAAAATATGCAGGCTGAGCAGGAAAAATGTAATGGAGCTATTCCATTTTTTGTTCCAAGACCAAAGGTAAAAAAAGAAGAACATACGAATCCTTTTTATCTGGATTCCGGAGCAGCAGTATGGGGAGATGCAGCGACGCTCATTCCATGGAAACTCTATCAGTTTTATGGAGATAAAGCAATGTTAGAGGAACAGTATCCTGTTATGAAAGCCTGGGCAGATTACGAATATGAGAGAACAAAAGAGAATGAGATTCCGTATCTGTGGCAGAATGACAGGCAGCTGGGAGACTGGCTTGCATTAGATAATGGAAATATCAATAATCCGATTGGAAAGACAGACAGTGGCTTTATCGCATCCGTTTATCATTATTGGTCAACCAAAATGGTGGAAGAAGCGGCAGAAAGTCTTGGATTAGAGGAAAGTAAAGGATATGCAGAGAGAGAAAAAGAGATTCGAAATGCAATTTTAGATTATTATTTTCCAGATAAAAAGTTTTGCCTGGAATATACACAAACCGCTTGTGCACTTCTGCTTTATTTAAAACTTTATCCAGAGGGAGAAAGAGAAGTTATAACGGAAAAACTGGCAGAGCTGCTTAAGAAAAATAATGGACATTTAAATACAGGTTTTGTTGGAACACCAATTTTGTGCATGGCTTTGTCAGAGAATGGACAAAATCAGCTTGCTTATGACCTGCTTTTAAACGAGGACTACCCAGGATGGCTGCATGAGGTGAACCTTGGTGCAACGACGGTATGGGAGCGATGGAATTCGTTAGAAGAGGATGGAAGTATCAGCGGAACTGGTATGAATAGTCTGAATCATTATGCATATGGAAGCATTGCAGAGTGGATATACAGATACATGTGTGGACTGCATCCGTCTATGGGAGATGCGGTAAAGATGACCATATATCCAATGCCAGACCGAAGATTTAAGAAAGCAGAGGGAAGCTGGAGAAGTGTATTTGGTAAATATGCCTGTGCATGGAACTGGAAGAATGAGCAGGAAGTAATCTGTAACATAGAAGTTCCATTTAATGCAAATGCGAGATTTATTTTACCGGATGGAACGGAAGAGATATTAGACTGTGGAAGGTATGAAAGAATTTTAAACATGCGTCCTTAGAGAAGGTGTAAATATGAAGAAAACAATAAAAAAAGAATTTCTGTTTATGGCAATTGGTTTATTTCTGGTAATGGTAATTGGAATTACTGTAATTATCGGAGAGGTAACAAAAATTGAACAGGCAGAGCAGCTTGTTACGGATGGCTATATTTCTATGGAGAAATATTATGGAAGAGTGGAAAAGAAAATTGAAACCTGTCAGAAATATGCCAATATTTTAACTGCACTCAGTGATGAAGACATGCTGATTGCCGGAGATATCAGTGGAAATATGGAAACAGAGGAAGAAGCAATTGCCCAGTATCTTACTGAAATGGAAAATCTGACCAAAGATATTTCAGAGCAGAGTTTAACCGATAGTTTTATGACATACAGCAGTGTAAATAAAGAACTGATGGAGCAGTTGAAAGAATGCAGACAGGCAAGGGATGATGGAGATATTGCAAAAGCAAAATCCATTATAGGAGGCAGTGCATTAGAAAAAATACAGGCACGGGAGTCGGCATGCAACGATTTTCAGGAAAAGTTAGATGAAAATGTAAAGATAAGTGCACAGAATATGAAGGCGCGGACCGAAAAAACTTATCTTATCAGTGTTACGATTGGTATTTGTTTTCTGCTTATCTGCGCTATTGCATACATACTTGTGAATAAATCGATTATTAAACCATTGAAAAAAGCAAGTCTTCAATTAAATCAGATGGTAGAGGATATCCAGGCTGGAAATGGGGATTTAAGTATCCGGATTCCGGTAAAACGGATGGATGAGATAGGGCAACTGGTTACAGGAGTAAATCTTTTTGTAGAAAAATTGCAAAATATCATGAAGCAGTTAAAAGATGGTTCATCCGATATGGACGAAGTTGCAGATAAGATGAACAGGCAGGCTGGAAATATCGGAGAAGAGACTATGAATATGTCAGCTGTAATTGAAGAGTTATCTGCAGGAATCATGGAAATTAATGATCGTTCCGGACAGGTTAGTGAACGGGTTGGAAAAATAGTAGAAAACGTCAGAGATATATCAGAGGAAACCGGAAATGGTGTCCAATTCGTAGATGAGATGCGTGAACGGGCAGATTATATAGAGAAAAAGACAGCAGAAAGCAAAAAAGAAACCAATGATATGATTGGAAGTTTAGGACATAGTATTGCAGACAGCTTAAAAGGAAGTAAAAAAATCTATGAGATAGGAAATCTGACAGAACAGATTCTTGGAATTGCAGAACAGACCAATCTTTTGGCATTGAATGCAGCAATAGAGGCAGCAAGAGTAGGAGAAGCAGGAAAAGGATTTGCAGTAGTAGCATCTGAAATCAGGGAACTGGCAGATAATAGCCGGGAGACTATGGGCGAGATACAGACAATTAATATGTCTGTGACCACAGCAGTCAGCACACTGATTGAACAGGTGGAGAAAATGATGGAATTCTTAAATCAGAACATATTGCAGGATTATAACGGCTTTGAAATGATGGCTTCCCGCTATCACCAGGATGCGGACTATATGGGAGATTTTTGTGAAACAATCAATCATAATGTGCAGGATATGTATCAGGCAATGGATGAAATGAAAGAAAATATGGATACCATAGCAACGTCTATCGATGAAAGCTCGGAAGGTTTACAGGTCTTCGCAGGAAGTGTCGAGGATTTGGCAAAAGCAGTAGAAGATATCAAAGAGCAGTCATATGTAAATCAGACCGTATCAAATGGACTTAAAGGAGAGACAGAAAGGTTTATTAATATATAGTATTTATAAAGAAGATATTTAATGGAGAGGGAAAATGCTTTTTTGTGGGAGAAAAAGGAAACGTAAATTTCATATAGTACAGGCATTTTTAGTAGTAATGCTATTACTTCTGCTGTCTTTTTCGCAGAATGCAAATGCGAAAGAGCAGGGAATTAGTGAAGAAATTTATGAAACAGAGATAGGTGAGTTAGAGCAGAGTACAGAAAAAACAGAGGACATAGAGGATATAGAGAATACAGAAGAAAATAATATAGTCTTTTTTTCACAGACTTATGGAAGTGGAATGATTTCACTGGGCAGTTATAACGGTGGAGGAACAATTTCTTTGACAGAGGATGTGACAGCTTCAGGTATTTGTCAGTTAAATGGTGTTTTGAATATTGATTTGAATGGTCATAAGATGGCGATGCAGAATAACGCAAGTTTTATGTTATGCAGTGATAATGCTGTACTAAATATCCGGGATTCTGCCGGTGGAGGTGTCATCTACGCATCCTGTCAGCTAATCTGGATATATAGTGGCGGCACAGTGAATTTGTATGGTGGAATATTAGATGGGGAGAATATGACCAGGATTCCGCAGAGTGGTGGCTGCGTTAATTTGTCCAGAAGTAATATGGGAACACCGGTATTTCATATGTATGGCGGAGTTATACGTAATTTCCAGGCATCGCAGTATGGTGGTGCAGTATATGTGGCAAGTACTTTCTCCGGGAAGAAACCGTCTTTTTATATGTATGGAGGTACAATTGAAAATTGTAATGCATCAGAAGGAGCAGCTGTTTATGTAGATGATTCCGGTGATGGACCGGGTTACTTTTACATGAAGGGTGGAGCAAAGAAGAATGATGGCGGAGAGAATAAAGCTGTGATACATTGTGCAGCTTACAATGGAAATAAGACCAAGAATGCCATCTATAATTATGGATATTTTGGAATAGAGGGCGTTATAGATATAGAAGGAATTGTATATCTGCACCAGAACAACTGGGCAAGTACGACGAAGCATTTTATTAAGATTACAGACCGGCTTATTGTAGTAGGAGATGGATATATAGACATTGATTCGGCATATCCAAACAGTAATGCAGTCTGTACTGGGCATACAGTAATTGAAAATGCGACACAGACCGAAGGAACTTCACAGAATCCAATCTCACAGGAAGAATTTTATACCTATTCCAGTTATTTTATTAATTCCACAAAAGGATTGATGATTTCGGCAGGATTTGACCCGACGAAGAATGAAATGGCTGGAAAGGATTATCCATCTAACTGGCCGTCTTATCAGGCAGATTTATACAGTAAAAAGTATACCTATAAAGATGTAAAAGGACAGATCATGCTGATTCAGGCATCTGATTCACCGGGAGACAAAAGACAGATGCAGAATTACAATTATCTGATTTATACAGAGAGGGATAAATTAGAAGAAGATTATGCAGTGTACTATAGCATAAAAATATCAAAACGTGATATCGGAACGGATGACAGATTGAACGGGGCTGTGTTTTCATTTAAGAAAAAGAATGTAGCAGAAGATGGAACAGTGAGTTATGAAGATATCGGAATAAGCGGGACAACCGGTATGGAAGAAGATGGTGTGGCAGCCGGTGAAACCTATATTTATCTGGATGCAGAGAAAATGGGAAAGTTAATGGTAGATGATGGAACTTATGTTTTAACGGAAGATATCGCACCGGATGGATATGTAGCAAGAGGTGAATTAGCTGTCATCGAAATTAAACATAAGCTGGATGAAAGTACCGGAAAGACAGTATCAGTTGTAGAAGTTATTGCCAATAATAAAGTGCTTGGAACGTCTGAGCAGGTAGTGAATTCTACATATGGTGACAAAGGAATGCTGGTGAATAAAGAAATTGTGCTTACTTTGAAGAATTCTGCTGAACTGTTAGAAGAAAATATAGATTATACCATTCAGGTAGACAAGTACCGTGACACAGAATATCAGCAGAGACTATCAGGAGCGCATTTTGAATTATATACAGCAGAAGAACCGGTTACACTGGTGGCAAACGGAACAACAGATACAAATGGAACGGTAAAACTGTTGGATTTAAATGGTTCAGAATTTACATGCTCAAAAGGAGCCCATTATAAATTAAAAGAAGCAGAAGCACCGGAAAACTTTTATCTGATGTCAGATGAGATAGATATCAGGATAAAAGAAGAAAATCAGGTATTTATCAATGACGTTTTATTGGAAGATGGAAATACACTTTCCGGGGCAGATGCAGGTGGCACAACAGAATATGGGGACTGGCGTGTGACAAGGCAGGAAGATGCCATAGTATTTTCTGTTTATGATGAGGAAAAACCACCGACATGGACTTTACAGGCAAGAAAATATGGAACAAAAGTAATTGATGCATTGGCTTTGTCTGGTGCAGAATTTACGTTATATCAGGTGGAATCATCCGGCGAAACGGAAATTATATCGCTTACAAGTTCGGATGGAACAGATGGACATGAAATCGGAGAATTAGAATTTACAGATACAAATGGAGAACCACTGCAGCTTGCATGTAATACAACCTATATTCTGCGGGAAACACATGCACCTGTGGGATATGAAATAATGGAAGATATTATCTTAAGTATAAATGAGGATGCTTCACAAGTAGAAGTAACGCAGGGTGGGGCAGGTTATGGAGAGGCATCATATGATGCGGTAAATAAGGTATTAACACTTTCAATTATAGATAAAGCAGTATATCGTATGCCAGAAACAAAAAGTGGAGGGCTCTATCCGCTTGCGGTTATCGGTACACTTTTCATGAGTTTTTTTGCCGTACTAATGCTGGTGATTTCCCAACGTCAGCAAAAAGTATAGGTTCTTCCCCAATCAGTAGTATAACTTAGTTTTTTTTAATTCCCTAAAAATGTAAGAATGATTGACAGTGTTGATATAAATTGGACGATTGCAAGGCGGCTTTGAGCACCGCTTTGATAATTGTCTGAACAAGTAAAGGAGCGAGAATATGAAACAGAGAGTAAGAAGATGGAAGGCAATGATGATGGCAGTAATGCTGGTATTTAGTATAATTCTGCCGGCAAAAACGGTTAGGGCAGCAGATCCTACTACTACAATTCAGGTAACCGGAATTGAGGAAGGATGTAATGTTTATGCATATGCAGTTGCAATTGATGCAGTAGATGCAAATGGAAATCATTACTGGAAATACAATCCGGAAGGAAATGTTGAGTCAAGAGTAAAAGATGGCAAAGTGGATACAGATGATCTGGTTTATTTTTATATGAATCTGAATTCAACAATGGGAGCTGATGATTGGGATTTACATGATGGAGAAGGAGATGCTGTTGTAGATAAGACCGTATTACATATGCAATATAATGCTGCAGATGGTTCCTATAGTGTATCAAATGTAAAACCTGGTTTATATGTAATCGCAGCAAATAAACAGGTCAAAGAATATTCTTATAGTGGTAATGTGGTTGCGGTAAATTATCAGTACAGCGGTACTGGAATAGCATCTATTGCAGATGAAAATGGAGTGATTCATGTAGCAGCAAAGAAATCCAGCGATCCAACCATGAAGAAGGAAGTAATTGAAAATGGAAATGCATACAAATATGGGGATGCAAATATTGGAGACACAGTAGAATTTAAGATTACGATGACAATTCCGGAGTATCAGGGCTCCTGGTTATCTGATAAGTTACATTATAATATCAAGGATTCACTTACAGATGGACTGACTCTGGATGTAAGTTCTATTAAATTAGAAGGAACATCCATTAATGATTTATTTGTAACAAATAAGAAATGTACTTCAACTAATATTACAACCTCCACAAGTGGTTTTACATTAGATTTATATGGTGAGGATGTTTATCAGTATGCAGGAAATACGATTGCAATTACTTATCAGGCACAGGTAAATGATAAAGCAAAAGTAAACTTTGATTCAGATGAGAATAAAGCAACTTTGAAATATTCTACGGTTGCATCCGGTACAGATATGAGTGATCCGATGCAGGATATTACACATCATTATACATTTGGATTTGATACTCTGGTAAATGGAACTGGTTCTGAGAAAACAACAGAAATTACCAAATATGGTGTAAAGACAACAACAGAACTTGATAATAAAGTAGCACTGGACGGCGCACAGTTCCAGTTATTTGATGCAAATGGAAAGCAGTTATATTTTACCAGTGCTGGTGAATATACTACCGAGACAAGTGGAACATATGATTATATTGTATCAAAAAACAATGGTCAGCTGACAGCAACCGGTCTTGATGCAGGTACATATACATTAAAAGAATCCAAGGCACCATTGGGATATGCATTGGACAAGACTACATATACAATTGTAATCACACCAACTTATAATGAACTGACAGGAGAATTAAAGAATTATACGGTAAGAGTAAATGGAGCAACTGGAAATTCTATTACTTTTACACATGAAAAGCTGGATAATGGAACAATAAATACAACAGACAATGCTGCAAATGCAGATACGTTTGGAATTAATAATACACCACTTATTACCTTACCAGAGACAGGTGGAGCAGGAATGATTGTACTGACTGTTGCAGCAGTTATCTTAATGGCAGGATTTGGAACAATGTTTGTTTCATTGAGAAAAAGAAAACAGGTAAAATAATTAAGAGAGGGCAAAGTAGAATGAAAGAATCTGTACGTAAAACATTAATGTTTCTCATGGCAGTTGGCTTTTTGACAGGCTTTGCCCTGCTGCTTTATCCAATGTTTTCTAATATGTGGAACGAGTATAATAGCAAATTAAAGTTTGAAGAATATCAGCATGAAAATGCAGAAAAAGCGGAGGATACCAGTTTAGAAGAGGAGTGGGAGAAAGCAGCGGCATATAATGAGCGGTTGCAGCCGATTGTTATTCCTGACAGTTTCATTCAGGCAGAACAGGAGGAAGAAACACAGCAGGATAGTGAATATATGTCCTGCCTGAATCAGAATGGGGATGGTATGATGGGTTATCTGTCTATTCCGAAGATTGGCGAAATTATACCTGTATATCATACTTCCAGAGAAGAGGTATTACAAAAAGGGGCAGGGCATATCCAGGGCTCATCGCTGCCAATCGGTGGAACGTCAACACATGCATCTATAGCAGCGCATAGGGGAATCCCTGGAATGTCCCTTTTTACAGACCTTGATTTACTGGAAGAAGGAGACCAGTTCTACCTATATATATTAGATGAGATTCTGGCATACGAAGTAGACCAGATAGAAACCGTGATGCCGGAAGATACAGAGATTTTAAATGTAGAAGAGGGGAAGGATTATGTAACTCTGGTTACCTGTACGCCATATGGTGTAAATACACAGCGCTTATTGGTGCGTGGACACAGAGTGCCTTATGTAGAGGAACAGGAAAAGGAGCAGGAAAGACAGGCAAAGAGAAGCATTCATACAAATTATCTGGCATGGATTTTTATTGGAATAATAGCTACTATAGGTTCCATTGTACTATGCAGAAGCATCATCCGGCTGATAAAGAAAAGAAGCAGCCACGGAACAAAAGGGAGAAAGTACAGGAAGAAAATAGTTTGTAAAATACTATTCATAATGATATGTTTTGCTGGTCTGCAGCCGGAGAATGTACGGGCAGAGGAGAATATTCAGGTATCGGAATCATGTTCTGTTACTTTTGAAATTCCCAATGCATATCGTGCAGTATTAAAAGAGCAGAAGCTGGAGCTTAGGCTATATCGCATTGCAGATATTACGGAGACAGGGGAATATCGTGATTTAGAAAAATATTCCGGGTTAAATATACAGGAATTATCCGTGGAATCATCTGCCCGTGAATATAAGAAAAAAGCAGAAGATGTGGCGGACTCTCTTGGGGTTACCGAATGGAATGATAGTGCAAAGGCAGAACCGGATGCAGAGATTGAACTGACAGATAATACAGGGAGTATGGATGGAATGGAATCTGGAGTATATCTGGTCTGCATGAAACCGCTTTATTTATCCGATGAAGTCTATCAGGCAGATCCGTATCTGATTACACTGCCTGGTTTTATGGAGAATATTGAAAAATCAGGTGATGGAAAGTATGTCTGGATGAAGGATGCAGTAGTGGATTTAAAGCTGGCAAGAAAGACAGTTCCAAGACCACAGGAAGAAAGGATGGAACCTGTGATTCCACTGAAAACAGATGAGATTAAGACAGGCGATGAGACGGAATGGCAGCAGACTTTCGTATTACTGGCAGTTTCTGGAAGCATATTAGCTGTATTGTTGGTTTTAGGAAAAGTTTCATTGAGGAGAAAACGGGATGAGAAAAGAACTTCTGGACGAATTGATGATGATATCGGAGGAAGAAAAGAAGTATAAATCAGGACAAAGTACTGTGGAGCAAAGTCTGTATACGAAAGATAACCTGGCAGAGATTGACAGAAAAAGGCTGCTGCAGCGTGGGAAACTGATTACGGTACGTCCACACAGTCGTTTCGTGGATTTCCCGGAGCATAGGCATAATTACGTGGAAATGATGTATGTGGTACAGGGCAGTATTACACATTATATAGAAGGAAAAGAACTGGTACTGCATAAAGGAGATGTACTTATGCTGAACCAGCATGTGTCACATGCAATAAAAAGGGCTGAGTATGAAGATATTGGAATTAATTTTATTGCCTTACCGGAATTTTTTGAAGTTCCACTTACGATGCTGCATGAGAAAAATGTACTGGCTGATTTTGTGATTGGTGCAATGCGGCAAAAGAATCCGGTTTCCCACTATCTGTTATTTCGTTTGAAAGAAGATTTACAGGTGGAGAATCTGATGGAAAATATGATAGAATCCATGCTGCATACGCATTGTAATGAGGACATTGCCAATCAGTATACCATGGGACTTGTATTTTTATATCTGTTGAATCATCTGGAAAATTTAAGCCATAATTCATCCCTTGATTATAAGGAAACTGTTGTACAGGCGGTGCTTGAATATATTAACAGTGATTGTCAGAATGCAAATCTGACCAAGATTGCGGAAGATACCCATCAGTCAATGACCGTATTGAGTAAATTGATGAAGCAGAAAACAGGATACACATTTCAGGAACTATTGCAGAGAAAACGGTTTCAAAAGGCAGTATATCTGTTAGTAGAGACGGAACTTACGGTGGAGGACATTGCACTGGAGGTAGGTTATGAAAACCAGAGCTATTTCTACCGGCAGTTTCAGAAACGCTATGGAATGACACCGAAAAAATATCGTGATTTACATAAGAAAGATGCACATATAAGAATTTGAAATAAGGAAAATAAGGACAGTTTTTTGGTCTAATGAGAGGCTAAAAAACTGTCCTTATTTTTGTTAGATTTAGATTAACGAACAGGAAGAAGGAGTGTGAAAATGAATACAAAATATTATCTTGCAGTGGACATTGGCGCATCCAGTGGCAGACACATGCTGGCACACTTAGAGAATGGGAAAATAGTTTTAGAAGAAATCTACCGTTTTTCCAATGAAATGATTGATCGGAAAGGTTATAAAGTGTGGAATGTCAGAAGACTGTTTCAGGAAATCCTTTCAGGAATGAAAAAGTGTGCGGAACTTGGAAAAATTCCATATAGCATGGGTATTGATACCTGGGCAGTGGATTATGTGCTTTTAGATGAAAATGACAGAAGAATCGGTGAAACGGTTGCTTACCGGGATAAGCGGACCTGTGGAATGGATGAAGAGGTATACAAATTAATAACGGAAGAACAGTTATATTTGAGAACAGGAATCCAGAAACAGATTTTTAATACAATTTACCAGCTGATGGCATTAAAGAAAACAGAACCAGGTCAGTTAGAAAGGGCAGAAACTTTTTTGATGGTTCCGGATTACTTTAATTTTCTGTTAACAGGCAGGAAAGTGCAGGAGTATACGAATGCAACTACAACGCAGCTGGTAAATCCGGCAACGGAAGACTGGGATGATGAACTGATTGAAAAGCTTGGAATAAAGCGGAATATCTTTCAAGAGATAAAAATGGCAGGATGTGAAGTCGGAGAACTTGAACAGGAGATTCAAAAACAGGTGGGATTTAACTGCAAGGTGATTCTGCCGCCGACACATGATACAGCATCAGCAGTTGTAGCAGTGCCGTCCCGGAAAGAAGAGACCTTATATATCAGTTCTGGTACATGGTCTTTGATGGGAACAGAACGGCTGCAGGCAGATTGCAGCAAAGAAAGTATGCTTTACAATTTTACCAACGAAGGCGGTTATGGATATCGTTATCGTTTCTTAAAAAATATCATGGGATTGTGGATGATACAGTCGGTTCAAAAAGAACTTGTTCCGGATATGAGTTTTGCGGAAATCTGTGAACTGGCAGAGAAAGAAGAAATAACCTCGCTGGTAGATGTAAATGATGAAAGATTTTTAGCACCGGAAAGTATGGTAGAGGAAGTAAGAAGTGCTTGTTGGGAGACGCTGCAGCAGGTTCCAAAGACAATCGGAGAAATAGCGGCTGTTATTTATAACAGTCTGGCAAACTGTTACGCCATGGCAGCAAAAGAGATAGAAACAATTACCGGACAGAAATATCAGGAACTCCATATTGTTGGAGGTGGTGCAAATGCAGATTTTCTGAACAAACTGACAGCAAAATATACCGGAAAAACAGTTCTGGCTGGACCGACAGAGGCAACGGCATTGGGAAATATTTCCGTACAGATGATTACAGCAGGAGAATTCGCTGATTTGAAAGAAGCGAGGGAGTGTATTTATCATTCCTTTGAAATTAAATTATATAAAGCATAGAGAAGGAGATTAGAAAGTATGACAAGTTACGAAATGGCAAAAGAAAAATATGCCGCATGGGGAGTAGATACGGAAAAGGCAATGGAGCAGTTAAAAAAGGTTCCGGTTTCCCTCCATTGCTGGCAGCTCGATGATGTAATGGGATTTGATAATGATGGTGCATTGACCGGTGGAATCCAGACAACAGGAAATTATCCGGGAAGAGCGAAGACACCAGAACAGCTTATGGCAGATATGGAAGAAGCAATGAAACTTATGCCGGGTACAGCAAAATTAAATATTCATGCGTCTTATGCTATTTTTGAAGAAGGCGAATTTGCAGACAGAGATGCTTTAGAGCCGAAGCATTTTGCAAAATGGGTTGCTTTTGCAAAAAAACATCATATGGGAATTGACTTTAATCCTACATTTTTCTCACATGAAAAAGTAAAGAATGGATTGACACTTTCCAGTCCCGATGAGGAAATCAGAAAATTCTGGATTGAACATGGAAAGGCATGTATCCGCATTTCGGAGTATTTCGCAAGAGAAACGGGAATGCCTTGCGTTATGAATATATGGACCGGAGATGGTTTTAAGGATGTGCCGGCAGACCGAATGGGACCACGCATGAGATATAAGGATTCCATAGAGCAGATATTATCAGAACCATATGACAAAAATCTCGTAAAACCATGCGTGGAATCGAAAGTCTTTGGCATCGGAGTAGAATCTTATACGGTAGGTTCTGCAGAATTTACGTTAAGCTTTGCTGCAATGCATG
>JBNMJI010000007.1:0-25614 GCA_050873725.1 Roseburia sp. | reverse complement strand
GAAAAATCTCTATGAGATTGCCGAAATTCTTAATATTGAAAATTTGTTAGCACGCCCATTTCGTAAATTATCCGGTGGTCAGAAACGACGTTGCGAAATTGCCCGGGCACTGATGAATACTCCTGAAATATTATTTTTAGATGAGCCTTCTACCGGACTTGACCCACAGACCAGAAAACTTATGTGGGATTGTCTGGAAAGTCTCCGGTTAAAGCGTCATATGACAATTTTTCTCACTACACACTATATGGAGGAAGCCTCCATGGCACAACAACTTTGCATTATGGATGCCGGGAAAATCATTGCTTCCGGCTCTCCATCCCAGTTAAAAAATAAATATGCTTCTGATACTTTAAAAATCTATACTGACAACATTACACAATTGAACCGGGAATTGGCTGCTCTTTCACTGACTTCTTACCGCCTCCCCAACGGAATTGCAATTCCCTTATCTGCTACCAAGGACGCTTTGCATATTATGCCACGGATAACCACTCCCTATGATGGCATTGAAATTATTCAGGGCAGCATGGATGATGCTTTTATTCAAATAACCGGAAAAAAACTGGAGGATTAACCTATGATACTATTTTCATTTATAAAACGTAATATCTTACTTTATTTTCGAGACCGAATCAGCGTATTCTTTTCTCTTCTTTCTACTCTTATTGTATTAATCCTTATGATTGCATTTCTCGGACAGGGAAATATTGATTCCACAATTCAGGTTCTTGGAACCGGTCTGAAATACGAAGCTGTTCATGCATCTTCACTCATCATTATCTGGACCATTGCCGGTATTCTGGTCGTCAATGCTGTAAGTATCTCCATGACTTTGGTAGGAACCATGGTCAGGGATGAAGAATCCGGTAAGATATCAGCATTTTTCGTTGCACCTGTAAAACGAGGATACTATGCTGCAGGTTATGTCATTGCTGCAATTATTGTCTCATTTATCATGTGCCTGCTCACATTGATAATTGGAGCCATCTATCTTGGTATTGCCAATGGCTCCTTTATAACTGCCCATGATACTTTAGAAATTCTCTTTGCGCTTCTTGCAATTATTTTTTCCTCTGCTTCCTTTGTCTTTTTATGTGCTTCTTTTATTCATACCAATAGTGCATTCAATGGTCTGACCACACTTTTGGGTACTCTGATTGGATTTTTTGCTGCAATTTATGTTCCATACGGCAACATGCCACAGACTCTTAAATATATCATCCGCTTCCTTCCAGCCTTTCAGGGTTCTTCCGCCATTCGTGAAATCTGGATGCATCAGGAATTGCAATGGTTTCATTGCCCCTCCGAAATAAAAACCGGATATGCGGATTATATGGGACTTACCATTTCTTTTGGAAATACTACCTTTTCCCCTTTTATGAAAATACTATATATGTTCATCTCAGGTCTTATCTTCCTTAGTCTTGCAACGGCTATTCTTTCAAGAAAAAGACAACAGGAACATTAAGATATGACAAATGTCATTTTATTTCCTGACAGAATGCACTTACCTTCTGCACCCGCTTCCCCTATACTTAGTTTATAGGCGATTGCGAGAAGAGAAAATTTTATAAAAAAGCTGGCTTGCCAATGTCCGGCAAAATCACTGGAGCGTTCATCGGAATACGGATACATTATGAGGCTTGTTAGGGGCACTTGGAATTTCGCCCAATATCCGGCAACGCCGGTACAGGGATGTACCGGCGAGGCGCATACGAACATGGATGTGAATTTGCGCCGGTTGCCGAAAAAACTACTCATGTTTCGAAATTCTTAGTGCCCCTTTTCAAGCATCATGCAGTATCCAGTTTCGACGAACACTCCAGTGCTTCTGATGTAACATCGCAAGACAGTTTTTATAAATTGATTTTCTCCTCTCGCAATCGCCTGACACAACCAATCACCCTAATAAAGGAGGAAACATATGAGTACCCCAGTTGTAAAAATAGAAAACCTGGTAAAACGCTACAAAGAACTTGTGGCATTAGACCACTTTAACTTAGAGATTGAAGAAGGTGAGATTTTCGGTCTGCTCGGTCCAAACGGTTCCGGTAAGACTACCACCATCAACTGTCTTCTGTCCCTGCTTTCCTATGATAAGGGAAACATTGAAGTCTTTGGGAAAAAGATGAACCCGGACAGTTATGATTTAAAACGACAAATCGGCGTTGTTATGCAGAACGTTGCCGTAGTGGATGAACTGACAGTATATGAAAACATTGATTATTTCTGTGGACTTTATGTGAAAGATAAAGCACTTCGGAAACAGTATGTGGATGAAGCCATTGCTTTTGTAGGCTTAGACGATTTCCGCAAATTCTTTCCAAAGAAATTATCCGGCGGACTTTTAAGACGATTAAATATTGCCTGCGGTATCGCCCACAAACCAAAGCTGATTATCATGGATGAGCCGACCGTTGCCGTTGACCCACAGAGCCGGAATAAGATTCTTGAGGGAATCGAAGAGCTGAACCGGAATGGTGCCACCATCATTTACACTTCCCACTACATGGAAGAGGTGGAGCAGATTTGTTCCCGGATTGCCATTATGGACAAAGGAAAGAATCTTGCCGTCGGCACAAAGGATGAATTAAAACAGATGATTAAGAAGAGCGAAAGCATTTCCATTGATATCTTAGACCTGCCGGATGCAGCAATTGATGAAATCCGTGCTTTAAAACATGTTTATGAAGTGACTTACGAAAATCACATGCTGACTGTTTTATGCAGCGGCGGAAGCCACAATCTCATTCATGTGCTGGATTATCTGCAGCAGCACGAGATTACTTTCGGAAAAGTATATTCCGAGCTTCCGACCTTAAATGATGTATTCTTAGAGATTACCGGCAAAGAATTAAGAGACTAGGAGGAAAAAGATATGCTTCAAATCATGAAATATCATTTCCGGATTCTCCTTAGAAATAGGGAGCAGATGTTCTGGATACTGCTTTTTCCGATTCTGCTTGGCATTATGTTCAAGGCAGCATTTTCCAATATCAGCAGTTCCGAAATACAGCAGCCGATTGCCGTTGCTGTTGTAGAAGAAAATAATTCGGACTCATTAAAAAATATCAAGACATTTTTAGAAAAAACGGAATTAAAAGATGGGGTCGCCCTCTTTGTTCCAACCTACTGCACAGAAGAGAAAGCCGTGTCCCTGTTAAAGGACCAGACGGTGGATGGTATTTTGTATACAGACGATTCTTCATCTGATACAACCACACTTTCCCTTACGGTTTCTTCTTCCAACTCTGATACTGTCCGCATGAATCAGAGTATTTTGCAGGCATTTGTAAAGCAGTACAATTCCTCAGTTACTGCCATTGCGGATACTGCCAAAAATCACCCGGAGAACTTAGAAGCACTGCTTAAAAGCCTCTCTGAGCAGGTTTCCTATACAAAGGAAGTTTCTTTAAATAAACATAATACTGATACCTATACACAGTACTTTTACAATCTGATGGCTATGGCATGCCTCTTTACCAGCCTTTCCGGACTGTATGTTTCCCTTAATAACCAGGGAAATCTCTCCGCCATCGGTGCAAGGCGCAATATTTCGCCGGTTCATAAAATGAAGGTCATTATAGCAGAGCTTTTTGCCAATGTGATATTCCAGTTTATCTGTAATCTGGTTTCCTTTGCATTTATTGTACTGGTGCTTAAGATTGATTTAACCTACCATCTCCCACTGGCAATCCTTACTGTCTTTGTAGGATGTCTGACCGGAACTACCATGGGCTTTTTCGTAGGTGCCATCGGTACCCTTTCCGAAGGAATGAAACAGGGAATTCTCGTCTCCGGCAGTCTGCTGCTTTGCTTCTTAAGCGGGCTTATGGTTGGAAATATGTGGATTATTGTAGAAAATACATGTCCGGTTATCAACCGGATTTCACCAGCTGCCCTGATTTCCCGTGCATTCTATACCCTGGGCATTCAGGATAACCTAAACCAGTATTATCAATGTATTCTGACACTGGTTGGCATTTCCGCCCTGTTCTGTTTTGGCGGATTCTTACTGACAAGGAGGAAAAGATATGCAAGTATTTAAAACTTTTCTGAAAATTGCAAAGAAGAAATTTCCTTCTGTGCTTTTATACTATATTGTTTTTACAGTTGTTGTAATTGTCCTGAGTAAAATCGGAGCATCCGACCATGAGACTTCTTTTACTGCCACAAAAGCAGACATTTGCATCATTGACGAAGATGACAGCACCGCAAGCCACGCTTTAAGTGATTATCTTTCCTCGATGCACAATCCGGTTACCTTAAAGGATACGGATACCAAAACCCTGCAGGATGCCCTTTATTATCAGGAGGTTGACTATATTTTAACCATCCCGGAAGGTTTTGAAGAACAGCTTACTACCTCGGATGCCAAAGATTTCCTTCAGATTTCCATGCGTAAGGACAGCTCCAATGGCTATTTTGTAGACCAGCAGGTGAATGAATATCTTTCCAGCGTCCGCTTATTCATGGCTGGTGGTTCTTCCCTTTCCGAAGCAGTAACGAAATCCAGTGAAGCTCTTTCCAAAGGAAACGATACTACTATTCTTAACTTTGAAGAAAAGGAAACGAATGGTGCACAGATTGGGCTTACCTATTTCTTCCAATATCTTCCTTATGTGCTCATCAATATGCTGTTACTTGGTATGACTCCGATTCTGATAACCTTTAACCAGAAAGATTTAGGTGCAAGAATTTCCTGCTCTTCTCTTTCCTTAAGGTCCAAAAACACACAGATTACGCTAGGATGTATTGTATTCAGTCTCTTTGTATGGCTGCTCTTTATCCTGACCGCACTTTTTATCTACGGTCCGGACAGCCTGTTCTCCGTAAACGGACTCCGCAGCCTTTTAAACAGTGTTATGGTTCTGCTGTTTTCCGTAGCACTTACACTTTTGGTAAGTACTTTTTCACTCAAAGCGCAGTCCCTCAGTATGATTGCAAATGTTGCCTCCCTGGGATTGAGTTTCCTCTCCGGAATCTTCGTTCCACAATACCTTTTGGGAAAAGGCGTTCTTGCTGTGGCACATTTCCTGCCAACCTACTGGTATGTCCGTATCAACTCCATGCTGGGCGGTATATCGGATGAAATACTTACCACTGCAAAATACTGGCGCTTTATCGGTATCCAGTTTGGCTTCTTCGTCGCAGTGTTCTGTATTTATCTGGTTTCCAGCAAATACCAGAAACGCAGCCGCAATGCGTAAGAACCTGTCACCTACCTACAGGGGCTGCCACCGGCAGCTTCTTACGGATTTCTTATAGATACCTGACAATACAGAAAGCCCCGGGAAAACCAATTTACAATGGTTCTTCCGGGGCTTCTTTATATAACTACTCTGAAAATCTTATGATTAGCAGATTTCTGCGCCTGCCGGCATATCCTTTTCCGGTGTCAGAAGTGCTAATTCTCCATTTTCATCCTCTGCGCAAAGTAACATTCCTTCGGATAATACACCTGCAAGTTTTGCCGGTTTTAAGTTTACTAATACCATAACTTTCTTGCCGACCATCTCTTCCGGTGTATACTGTTTGCGGATACCGGATACAATCTGTTTTACCTGGCTTCCGATTCTTACCTGTGAACACAGTAATTTTTTGGATTTCTCTACTGCCTTACACTCGATGATTTCACCAACCTGGAACTGCATTTTCATAAAGTCATCATAAGTGATTTCTTCCTTTGGCTCAATGTCGATGACAGCAGCATCTGCTTTTGCTTCGGTCTCAACTTCTTTGCCTAATGCTTTCTGCTCTGCTTCGAATTCTGCTTTCTGGGCAGCGCGGATTGCTTCTACCTTCGGCATTACTTCCTTCGGGTCTAATCTTGCGAATAGAATCTCCGGTTTCTCCGTTACTTTATTATCATTTGGATAAAGTCCAAACTGATTCAGCTCATCAAATCCACGAAGTCCTGTATTAAGCTGTGCTACGATTTTCTCTGCAGTCTCCGGTAAGAAGCTTGCTAAAAGGCTTGCACCGATGGTGATGGACTCAGTCAGATTGTAAAGTACCTCGCTTAAGCGGTCTTTCTTTGCTTCATCCTTTGCCAGTACCCAAGGTGCTGTTTCATCGATATATTTGTTGCAACGGCGGAATACGTTAAATACTTCTGTAATAGTATCTGCCACACGAAGTCCGGACATCTTGTCTGCAATCTTATCTCTTGCGCCGGTTACAACTGCCTTCAAATCGTCATCTACTTCTTCTGTTACTCCGGTACTCTTTACAACACCGTCAAAATATTTATTGCTCATGGAAATGGTACGGCTTACCAGATTTCCAAGAATGTTTGCAAGGTCGGAATTGAAACGCTCTACAACCAGCTCCCAGGTGATGATTCCATCATTTTCAAATGGCATCTCATGCAATACGAAATAACGGGTTGCATCTACACCAAAGAGGTCTACCATATCATCTGCATAGATTACATTTCCTTTAGACTTACTCATTTTCTCGCCGCCCTGTAAGAGCCATGGATGTCCAAATACCTGTTTTGGCAGTGGCAGGTCTAATGCCATTAAGAAAATCGGCCAGTAAATGGTATGGAAACGGATGATGTCTTTTCCAATTAGATGTAAATCTGCCGGCCAGTTCTTCTTGGATAAATCAGAAGAATTACCATCTGCATCATAACCAATCTTGGTAATGTAGTTGGTCAGTGCATCCAGCCATACATATACTACATGCTTTGGATCAAAGTCTACCGGAATTCCCCAGGAAAATGAGGTTCTGGATACGCATAAATCCTGAAGTCCCGGAAGTAAGAAGTTGTTCATCATCTCATTCTTACGGGATACCGGCTGAATAAATTCCGGATGAGTGTTGATATGCTCGATTAAGCGGTCTGCATATTTGCTCATTTTAAAGAAGTATGCTTCCTCTTTTGCCGGCTGCACTTCACGGCCACAGTCCGGACATTTTCCATCTACTAACTGGGATTCTGTCCAGAATGACTCACACGGAGTACAGTAAAGTCCCTCATAGGAACCCTTATAAATATCACCTTTATCATAAAGTTTCTTGAAAATCTTCTTAACCTGTGTCTCATGGTCTTCATCTGTAGTACGCACAAAATTATCATAAGAAGTATTCATCAAATCCCAGATTCTCTTTACTTCTCCTGCAACTTCGTCTACGAACTGCTTCGGTGTGATTCCTTTTTCCTCTGCCTTTAATTCAATCTTCTGTCCATGTTCATCGGTACCGGTCTGGAAATATACATCATAGCCTTCCAGTCTCTTGTATCTTGCGATTGCATCTGCCAGTACAATCTCATAGGTGTTTCCAATATGCGGTTTACCTGATGTGTAGGCAATCGCGGTGGTCATGTAAAACTTTCCTTTGCTGCTCATCTTCATTCTCCTTTTTACAAAAATACCCGCCTTCTAATGAAAGAAGACGGGTGTTATCCGTGTTACCACTTCTATTTTACACATACCTTGCAGTATGCGCCTCATGAAGTATCCTGCAATACTTCCCGCTATAACAGGCGGTCCTGTCGAAGCCTTGTCTCTTAGGATTCAGCCCCGCCACTCCAAAGCCATCTTCCATCTATCACCCTTGATTCCATCTCAGCAAAACCCTGCGGTTTATTGGAACTCTCTGTACAATTCCGATAGATGTACTCTCTTCTTCCTCGCGTTTACCATCTAGGTGTAAAACTAACACAATTTTTTCGAAAAGTCAACCTTTTGGAAACAGACCAGAACATTATCCTTTCACTGCGCCCTGTGCCATGCCATTTACCATATCTTTCACCAGAAAGAAATAGAGAAGCACAATTGGAACCGCAATAAAAACACTTCCTGCTGCAAAACGTGCAAATTCTGTCTCATCCAGACTCATCAGCCCAACTGCCACCGTGTACAGATCTTTTTCCTTCAGTAACAGCTTCGGCAATATAAAATCACTCCATGGCCATGTAAAGGATGTCAACGCCGTGTATACAATAATCGGCTTTGACAGTGGCAGATTAATCTTTGTAAATACCTGGAAATTAGTTGCTCCGTCGATGCGGGCAGCTTCATCAATCGCCTTTGGAATGGTATCAAAAAATCCCTTTTGTGTCAGATATCCCATGGGTGCCCCCGCTGCATAAATCAGAATCAGCCCCCACAGATGATTAATCAGATTAAACTGTGTCATCAAAAGATATACAGCTATCATTCCCATAAAGGACGGAAACATTCCCAGCACCATGGTAATTTTCATCATAGGTTTTCTGGCTTTAAATGTAAATCTTGACATCGTATACGCCGTAAGAATTACTAAAAATGTACCAAGAATACAACTGCCGGCTGCAACAAATAAGGTATTGAAAAACCATTTCGGATAATTATATAGTCTCGTATCCGTAAAAAGCTTCTGAAAGCTTGCCAGACTGTATTCATGTGGAAAGAAGCCATCAAAAGAGTATATCGTTCCCGACTTTGAAAAGGACGCTAATATCAGCCACAGGCACGGGAAGAAGAAAATAAAGGCAACCGCAATTAATATGATATATGTAATGCCGGTGTCTGCCATACGGGCAATATTCCATTTTTTTCTCATTGAAACGTATCCTCCTCTCGATAAGATGGTGATTTTATGTAAACCACCAGTGAAATTACAGAGGTTATCATAAATATTACAAGACTAATGGCAGCTCCAATACAATAGTAATTATTATCAATGGACAGATTATAAAGCCAGTTAATCAGTAAATCCGTATCACTGGCAAGGAAATAATCATCCAGATACAGACCGCCTCTTAAGAAATAGAAGATTCCAAAGTTATTAAAATTACCAATAAACTGGCCCAGCAGAACCGGCATGGTCGAGAACAGCATAAACGGCATGGTAAGCTTTTGGAACTGCTTCCATCTTCCTGCTCCATCAATACGGGCTGCTTCATATAAAGAAATATCCCGGTTGGAAAGATGCCCGGTGGCCAGCAACATAATAGATGGAACACTAATCCAGCAATTAACCAGTAACCCAATGAGCCTTGCAATCCATTTTGCATCCAGATCTAAAAATCCGATTGCCGTTCCACCTGCTGCAGTAATCATCTGATTTACCGGACCGCCATAGGAAAACATGAATTTAAAGGCTATCAATGTAATAAATCCCGGAATTGCATAAGCAAGTACCGGAAACGCCCGAAAGAACGCATTTCCCTTCACACACTGTTTTTCCAGTAATAATGCAAGTCCAAGTCCTGCAAAATAGTTTAATGCAGTTGATACCACTGCCCATAAAATATTCCAGCCCAATATACGGAAGAATGTCGGTGCAAACTGGGACAGAGTAACAAGCTTTTGGAAATTAGCAATACCAACCCAGTCAACCAATGCCGGTGGCACAATATTTCCACCGTAATTGGTAAATGCAATTAAAATCATAAATATAATAGGAAGAATATTAAAAATACAGACTCCTATTACCGGCAATGCCAGTACAAAAACATAAAACTTCTTATCCAAGAGCGTCCTTATTTCTGCCCGGAAAGACAGAACTTTTTTCCCCTGTTCCTTTCTCTGCTGTATCTGATACACATCTCTTAAATTCATCCGGTATAAAATAACCACTACTCCAAGAACAATCCATGCAAATATTCCCATCAGAAGCATGATAATGGAATTATCCCCGGCAACACCAAGCCAGGCATCTCCTTCCTTCGTTCCCAGTGTAAAAAATCCCTGAATATCTTTTATTCCCCTTTGGATAAAATATATCAGTATACTAATCTCGGCAATCAGGAACAAAAGACCCTTTGCGACACATCCATAACAAATCTGTCCTCCACCCATAACAACAGCAGACAATTTAACCTGCCAGCTGCTGTTGCGGCAGCACGCTCCCACATTTTTTAATTTCTGTTTCACCATATTACCCCACTCTTTCTCATACGGATGTTCCTACTTTAATGTATAAATAGCATCATAAATCTGTTGGTCTACCTTCTCCAGGGCAGTTTTTAAAGATGTAAGATCCGTATATTTCTTTTCATCAGAAGGCCGGAAAGCATCCTTTGCCAGATCCGTAAAAAACGTCTGGCCCGGTGTCCAGATCTGGGACACTTCCTGTATGGACGGCATTAAAATAATATTTCCATTCTCTAAATTTTCATATAAAAGTGCTGAAGTTCCTCCTGCCGCATCTGCTGCATCTTCCCTTGCCGGTGCAATGCCAAGCATCTGGCTTCTTTCCACCATCATTTCATAACTGGTTGCAAATTCCACAAAAGCAAGGCATGCATTGGGATATTCTGTGTAGGCGCTGATTGCATATCCGTTTACCCCACCCATTGTCTTACTGTCAATAAGCGTTGGATTCTCTTCCGTCAAATCTCCACTCTCCGGAAGTTTTGGTAATGTTGTCATGACAAGATTTTCTTTGGCAAGCTCTTTCGCCTCTTCTTCACTGGTTCCATCCTTTTCATACTGCGCTGTCAGCTCATCCAGAAACGTAGAATAGACATCCGGTGTGGAAATCGTTGCAAAATAGGTTCCATCCGCCAATTTACTGTATGCATTTGTCGTAATGGTATCATCGATACATTCTTCATTCATAACACCTGCCAGCTGCTCTAAAACCCAGGCTCCCTTTTCTGCCTCCCCTTTTGAGAATCCAATGTCGGAAGGATTCTGGTTATTGTCCCCAAAGACATAACCACCATAGGAAAACAGAAAGCCACTGGAAAAATACACATCATAAAGGGATTTCATATATCCATAGGAAGAAGCATCCTCCTCATGTCTTGCCTTGGAAAATGCATACATATCATTCCAGGTCTCTACCATATCCGGAACCTTATTTCCATCCTTATCCCACTCCGTTTCCCAGTTATCCGGAAGCAGATCCTTGCGGTAATACAGCATTGGCGCCTGTACATTTACCGGAACGCCGCAATAATAAGCCGTTCCATCCACCTCTGTCTTATAGGCATCCCATGCAGTCTCAGGAATTGCATCATAACAATCCATCTCTTCCACCGGAAGGGGATAAATATGCTTTCCACTGGCATACTGCATAATGACATCATTTGCCTGATATAAGACATCCGGGCCATATCCATAAGGTCCATCATTTGCCAGATCCAGATACTGATCCATATTCGCATCCACTGCCGTAATTCCGTAGTCTGCATATGCTTCGTTAAATGCCTTTATTAATTCTTCAAAATATCCTTTTGAAATTGCAGTATCGTTTTCCAATACCTGAATCGTAACATTCTGTTCCAGTTCGCCGGTAAATACTCCGCTCGCTGAAGATGTTTTCGTCATTCCCTCCGTTGCCATTCCTTCTGACGCATCCCCTGATGCATCACCACAGGCTGCCAGACTACTGACACATAACAGGATGGACAGTACAAGTGCCATTCTTTTCTTCATGATTGCCTCCCATTCTCCACATTCCCACATGGTATCCTTTTATACATTTACTTCTTCCTTAAAAATTGCAAATCCGTCTGTTTCTAATCTTAAAGCTTCCAGTTTGTTTTCAAAAAGCACCTCAGAACTTTTTTCAACCGGAAGTGTTCTCTTTTCTCCGGATAAATTAATCCATAAGCAGATTCTGCTTTTTTCTAACTTCCGCTCTACACAGAGCATATCTTCAACGGCATATATATTTATGCCTCCATAGGCAATTTCCCTGTTCTTGCGAAGTTGTATCAGAGCTTTCACATGACCAAGAAATGCCTTATCCCACTGCAATTCATCCCATGGAAAACATCTTCTTGAATCCGGGTCGTATCCGCCTTCCATACACAGCTCCGTGCCATAATAAATACATGGGGTTCCCGGAAAAATCATTTCCAGTGCCAGTGCCGCCAGCAGTTTTTCTTTGTTTCTGCCCACTTCTGTAAAGAAACGATGGGTATCATGGGAATCTAAAAGATTTAACATCATATAATTTACCTGTTCTAAATTCCGCATCAGATTTGCATTCAGCTTTTCCGCCATCTGCTGTGCATCAAATACACCTTTGGCAAAATAATCCAGACACGCCTTTGTGAAGGAATAATTCATAATGCTGTCATACTGGTCCCCTTTCAGATATGGATAGGCATCATGCCAGTTCTCTCCGATAATGACACAATCCGGTTTCCATGCTTTGACATTTCTCCGGAACCTTCTCCAGAATGCATGGGAAACTTCATCCGATACATCCAGTCTCCAGCCATCGATATCTGCCTCTTCCATCCAGTATTTTGTTATCTGCAGCAGAAAATCCTGTACTGCCGAATTTGCAGTATTTAATTTCGGCATATAATTGCAGGCTGCAAAGCATTCATAATTTTCCTGCTGTATATCCGGGTAATCGCCATCGATTAAGAACCAGTCATAGTATGGAGATTCCTTTCCCTTCTTTAAAACATCCTGAAACTGGCTCAGATTCATGCTACAATGATTAAATACCGCATCCAGTACAACCCGCATGCCCCTTTCATGTGCTTTTCTTACCAGATTTTTTAAATCATCCTTGCTACCAAACTGCGGATCTATCTGCATATAATCCATGGTATCATATTTATGGTTTGAAACAGAACAAAAAATTGGTGTTAAATAAATTGCTGTAATACCAAGCTCCTGCAAATAGTCCAGTTTTTCTATAATTCCTTTTAAATCTCCACCGGCAAAATTCTTTGGTGTCGGAGTCCCGCCCCACTTCATGTCAATATAGGACATATCTTTCTTAAAATCGCCCTGACGGAAACGGTCCACAAAAATCTGATAAAAAACCGCATTCCTCATCCAGTCCACAACATTCATGACATCATTGCTGTTTATATACGGCATTTGAAAGAAATTGTAAAATCCCTCATCAAAATTATAGGTATCCGTAACGCCATCTTCGCTGAAATAATATATTTTCCCGTTCTCTTCCAGTTCAAAAATATAGGCAAATCTCACATCTGCCAGCCGGAGCTTTACTTCGTAATAGTGATACAGCCTGTCACTATAACTGACTTCCATTTCCAGTCGTTCCCTTTTTATGGAAAAGTCATATTTGGGAGCATAAATCAGATATACTTTCATCCTCTCGTCTTCTTTTGCCACCCGTATTCTTATCACCAGTTCTTTTTCTGCTGTTGCAAAACAATAACGGGAATCCGGTATATGTAAAATTGCATGTTCATTCATAATTATCCATCCTCAAATCCTTTGTAATCACTTTCCTTGATTACCGGGATTCTTCTATTTTTTTAGTTGACAAATATTCCAAAGTTCTTTATAACAAGTGACAGATACTACTTTTAAAGGAGAACAATCATGAGCCAGAAAATTACCATCCGGGATGTTGCACGGGAAGCCGGCGTATCTGTTGCTACCGTTTCCTATGTCGTAAACAACCGAACCGATAAGCGAATCAGCGAGAACACCCGTAAAAAAGTTTTACAGGTTATCAACCTCTTAGACTATACGCCAAATCAGTCTGCAAAAGCTCTTGCAACAAACTTAAATCACATGATTGCTGTCTGCCTGTCACCTGATGTATCTATTTTAAAACGTGCTGAGCAGTTATATTTTATTCAGTTTTTATCCAATTTTCTGCATGAGCATCACTATGATTTAATCTTCTTAAGTGACCATTGTACAGAAAAATTTGACCACGCAGATGCCATTATCTGCTATGATATTTCCTCTGATTACTTCCGGAAAATCGGAGATTGTAACTTCATCCCGCTGCTTGCGGTTGACTGCATGATTAACGACCCGCTGTTTTTCCAGATAAACTCTGATTATCGCAAGATTGCTGCCGATGCAGAATCCTATTTTAAAGGAGCCTCTTATAAACTTGCTGTCTTAGAAACACCAAATGAAGAACGCAGGGCTCTGTTATCAGAGATTTTCCCTGATGTCATCTTTATCCACGATTTTTCTGACATCAGTGGCCTTCAGCAGGAAAACCTGGTTGTAACCGATTCCACGCTGCAAAGTCTTCTGGATACAGACAACAACATTTATTTTGCTCCTGCCATTTCCTTAACCAAAGCAGAATCCCTGCTGCAAAGCATTGAATATGCCCTGCAGAGGATTCCGATTGAACAGCACAATATTCTTGTATAAAAATTATTCGCAGGAAACGGTCAAAACGGTAGTTTCCGGGTCATAGGTAAATGTATAACTGCCTGCCTTTGCTGCTACGAGATTTGCATTATCCGTTCCTGTTACAAAGGAAAGACTTTCCGTATCATCTTTATCAATATTGGTATAACGGATGTATTCGTTTCCTACGCTCTCATTTTCTCCCACTGTTACCAGGGAAGTAAACATGAATTCATCGCCTTCCTCTAAAGTGACGGTCAGCGTATAGATTCCATTCTCTTCCGTAAACTTTGTCTCATCGGAATAAACATCCTTCCAGTCAGTAATCTTCGCACCCTTTATGTAATAATCAACCTGTTTTTCCTCGGTTCCTGATGTTGCTTCTCCATTATAAGTCCAGCTTATTACATCGTATGGATTAATATTAAAAGCTTCTTTATTTTCTTCCGTATAATTGGAATTATCCGTCTCATACTGATCCTCTCCCGGATAAGTTGTAAGTGTAAATGTATAATTTCCAGCTATTGCACACTTGATATTAGACCGTTTTGTACTGGCATCACCCAGGCTTCCGGAATTTTTAAAATACTCTTTGCCATCCTTTGCAATCGTATCTAAATAGCCATAACCTCTCTGGTCATTCCAGCTGGAATTGATTGCAAACTGAAATTCATCACCCTCCTCTAAATCCAGGGTAATGGTATAAATATTGGCTCCTTCTGTATCTTCCTTTGTCATTGTCTGCATCTCTCCAATATTGGCACCCCAATTGGATTCTAACAATGCCGGACTGGTTCCGCTTCCTAAAATTGCAAAGCTTCTGGTGTCCTCCACATAAGAGACAAAGCCTGCAAACAATTCTGTATCTCCTGTAATCTCCTGTGAAAAATCAAAACGATGGCTCATCTGCGGAGTTGCAAACCAGCCTGCAAAGGTATAACCGTCCTTTTCCGGAATATACTCTTCTAACTGTTCCCCATTCTTTACTTCTGTCTCACTTAACACTGTTTTCCCATCTGAATCATAGAATGTAACTTTACATACTTCTGATTCTGCTTCCGTTGCCTCTGTTCCCCCTGCAACCTGCTCTGTCTGTGTTTCCTTTGCCCCACATCCTGCGGCTCCTATTGCTTCCCCTGCAAGCATCGCCATTGTCAGGACTAACACTGCCACTCTCTTTTTCTTCATTCTTCCTTCTCCTTTTATTCTATTAGTTTAACCGGTTAAGCATTATGGTAAAAAAAGAAGTAAACATTTCTTTTTTCTTACTGTTTACCTCTTTTCCCCGTTGTGGTTAAACGGTTAACTTATTTTTAAAATATCACTTCACCCGTAATATGTCAATACAAATTTTTCCTACTCTACATGGAAATACTGCACGCTTCCTGCCAGCTGGTCCGCAATCTCCCGAAGCTGCTCTGCACTCATGTATACCTGCTTAAAGGTATCTACAACCTCTTCCGTATCTTCGTAAGTCTTTTTCGTTCCAGATACGCTGTCCTGTGCAATGTCGGAAAGAGTCTCAACTGCCTGTAAAACCTCATTTCTTACACTTGCAAGATGCTCTGTGGTATCTTTAATCTGCTGGATACTCTGCATGGAATTGGCTATCTGTGCCACAACCTCTTCTACTACTTTCTGGGTATCCTGCATGCTCTCGCTCTGACTCATAATGATTTCCTGCATCTTCTGCATAATCTCTACAGCCTTCTGGGAATCTTCACTTAACATCATGGCTGTCTCTTCAATCTCACTGCTGGACTGGTTGGACTGCTCAGATAATTTCTTAATCTGTTCTGCAACAACTGCAAATCCTCTGCCGCTTTCACCGGCTCTGGCTGCCTCAATGGATGCATTCAGACTGAGTAAATCAGTCTCTTCTGCTATGGATGTAATAAATGCAGTTGCCTTATGAATCTGCTGCACAGAATCATTGGTGCGGTTGGTCTGCTCCTGTACTTCGCCGATAATCCGCTCTACTTCACTGTTGATATTCTGCAGGTTTGCCAGAGTCTCTGCTGCTTTTTCACTGGACTGATGCATGAATTCTGCATTGCTGTTTAAGGCTTCTACTTCTGCGGAAGTCTCTGTAATATTTTCTCCCATCAGGCGCATATGCTCGGAAGTGTTTTTTGAATTTTCCGCCTGTTCGGCAGAATTCTCCACAATCCGGTTTACGGCGGAGCGTACCTTATTCATGGTTCCATTGGTATTGTCTGCTGCTGTTCCAAGTAAAGAAGATGCCTCTAACAGCTTCTGCACATTCTGGTTGATTTCAAGAATCGTCCGCTGCATCGCATCACGGAGAGTAACCGTAACTCTGGAAAGGTCTCCGATTTCATCCTTACTCTTAAGCAGCTTCTTATTCACCTGTACATTCAAATCGCCTGCTGCAATCTTCTCCACGGTCTTAATACTGGTTCTAATATTCTTACTGATGGTACTTGCCAGCTTTGTACTGATAATCAGGCAGACCACCATAATTGCTACTACAGCAGCTACGATGGAATTTAAAAGCCGGACAATTACTGCATCCTTTTCCTGCTTATTGGTTCCTACAAAAATCATTCCCACAATATCGGTATCCGAGCCATTCTGATATACCGGCATAAAATAGCCATAATTTAAGGTTCCTTCTATGGATACTGCCTGACTGAAATATTCTTCTCCGCCATTTAATACTTTTTCTACAATGACATCTCCTGCTTTGGACTTTAAAATACGATTCCCATTCTCATCCATTGCAGAAGTCATGATTCGTTTATCCCCATAGAAAAAAGTCACATCCATTCCGGTATTATCCTTGATTCGGTCTACCAGATTTTCTGATTTGGAAATGTTGTAACTTCCCTTCCAGATGTCCCCATTGCTGGTCTCAAGATAATCTCCGGTATTCTGGTCATAAGCTGCCAATGTTGCGGCTGCGGTTCCCTTTAATGCATCCTTTGTCTCATCCATCATGGAATTCTTTACCATGGTTACGGTAAATAATATGGTGATAATTCCTAATATCAATACCGGCCCAACTGTAATTGCCAGAATTTTTTTCTTTAGATTCATTTGCTTCCCCCTACTCTACGACTTCAACCGTCTTAAAATACCAGTCTATTCCTCCGGTGATTGTCGCATCATCTAACGTTTTTCCTTCTTCTCCTACGGTTTCTCCGGTATTTGTCTCGATTACGCCGTCAAATACTCCATTTTCTCCGGAAAGAATTGCTGCCTTTGCCTCCTCAACTTTCTCTTCGGTTCCATCTGCACAGAAATCAGCCAGTGCCGTAAGTCCTACCAGGTTCTCATTCATTCCACCATAATAATTGCTGCCATCCCAGGTTCCATCAATGACACTCTGCACTGCTGTTGTATAATAAGCACTCCAGTTCCAGATAACGCTGCAAAGACATGCATCCGGTGCATTTTTACTCATGTCGGAATTATAGCCGATACTGTAAACGCCTTTTTCCTGTGCCAGTGTCTGCGGATATTCCGTATCACAGTGCTGTGCAATTACATCACAACCCATATTAAGAAGCGTCTCCGCAGCAGCCTTCTCTCCATCCGGGTCAAACCAGCTGTTTGTAACTTTTACATAGACTTTTGCATCCTGATTGACAGAATAAATTCCCATTGCAAATGCATCAATTCCACCGGTTACCTCTGAATTAGTTGAATCCATCGCTGCTACATAACCGATTTTATTGGACTTTGTATTCATGCCCGCTACAATTCCGCTCAAGTAACGTGCCTGATAAATTCTTCCGAAATAATTGTTGAAATTCTTTCCATTACTCATATATCCGGTTCCATGAGAAAAATAAACATCCGGATATTCTTCTGCCATCTCTGCGGTGGTCTCCATATAACCCCAGCTTGTAGTGAAAATAATATTACAGCCTTCATCAATGCATTCCTGTATTGCTTCCCTTGTTGCATCTGCATCGGTATCGGATACATTAATCTTACGCACAATCTGGTCATCGGAAAGATTTAAGTTCTGCTGCATTCCCTGAATACCAAGGTCATGGGTATAGGTATAACCACTTCCCTCTGCCGGGTCGGATAAATGAATGACACCTACCTTAATCTCATCCTTCGGTATTCCCCCGGTGTCCTCCGATGTGTTATCTGCCACTGCTTCCGTGCCTTCTTCTACACTGTCACTGCCCTCGTTGGTGGCATAATCGTCTAACTGTGTACTTTTCCCGCACCCGGAAAAAACAAAGCTGGCTATCAGTAATAAAGCACCGGTCAGCTTTATCATTCGTTTCTTCATAAATTGCTGCACCTCCCTGTACCTTCTCTTCCGTATTGGTATACCATTTATTATATCTTATGTCTTTTCAGAAAACAACCTACCCATTTGTATGATTTTCTCAAAACAAACGGGTAGGTTGTCCACTATTCTTCAAAGATATTCAGTTTTGCTCCACACTTTCCACAGAACTCGGTGTCCTCCGGAACGGTTGCCCCACACTGCGGGCACTGCCGTGCTCCTTTAATTTTTAATACTTCCTCTTTCATATGGTCAATTGATGCAAATGCCTCTGCGATTGCCTGCATCTGCTGTCCATATGCACCATCTGCTTCATCCTTGTGGTCTTCATAATAAAGCTTTCCAATCTGTGCATACTGTTTTTCAATAAAATCCTCTTTTGCCTTGATATCAAGGTTTAGCTTTGCAGTTCCGGATAAATCCTTTGCCTTCTGTGTGACATCCTTTCCTGCGGTTACCAGTTTCTCGCCCATGCGGTCAAAAAAATCCATTGTGTATCCTCCTGTTCTTACTATATTCCCCTGTGCATTCGCACTTTACCTGATTATATACCTCTTGATATTGCTTTTCAATCGAAGGAATCTTAAAAAAGAATAAAGTTTAAACGAAATGGATATCCCCACCGTTTATCGAGTCCAAATGCGAAATAAGGGCGGCAAGGGGCACTTGGAATGCCGAATGTCCGTGTTGTTCAGCGAAGTACAGATGCATGATAAGGGCAGCTAGGGGCACTTGGAATTTCGGATAGTTCCAGGCAACGCCGGCACAGGGACGTGCCGGCGAGGCGCAGATGAACATGGATGTGAATTTGCGCCGGTTGCCAGCCAATCTCATATCCCTTCGAAATTCTTAGTGCCCCTTGCCGCCCTTATGTCGCATTCGGACTCACTGAACAGCACGGACATTACGCTTCTTTCAAATCCCAAAGCTTTCCCCGGAAAACTTTATTCTTTTTTAAAGATTTTTTGAGATAAAATGTGCTATACTCTAGGTACGAATGCGAACCACGAGGAGATATCTGATGAAACAAAGATTTATTGCCCTGATTTGTATTGCCACCCTGGTCTTTGGCGGTTGTGGCGGGAAGAAACAGTCTTCCGTCCAGACGGATGCCGGCAGTGAGCAGCCGGATGCTACGAAATTGTCCACAGAACAACCCCAGAATGACCCGGTAACCATTACATTTGATTCCAAAACAGAGACTTATCATGCCGATGATTTATCTACTGTTTTATTATATACTTCCTATCAGAAACCAACGGTAACCATAGATGGCCATCCTAAGATTTCCAAAACAATTACACAATCTTTGAATGACGAACTGGATTCCTTTCAGGACGCCAGATTAGAAAGCCTGCTTTCCGCAAGAGTTTCCTTTGCAGAATCGCCGGATTCGTTTTCTGCATATCACTTAGATGAGGAATTTTCCTGCACCAGACAGGACAGCCGGATTATATCTTTTGAAAGTACCAGAAAAGAATTTACCAGCGATGAGACCAGAGGTATTGATTATGCTGGATTTAATTTTGATTTGGAAAATGGCGAGACGCTTACACTTTCTGATATTGCTACGGACTCCAATGCGCTCATTAACAGTGCACTTTCTTTTATTAACCAGCAGCTTTTATTACCGAACTACTGTAAAATCAGCCAGCTTGCCAAACACGACGGTTCCGATGTTTCTTCGAACCTTCTAGCGCATGTACTGACAGATGGAAACTGGTATTTTACCAGAGGTGGGATTACTTTTATTGCCAATGATGGCGCAATTACGCCTTCCTATTCCGGTACACTTTTATTTTCCGTTCCTTATCAGCAGCTCAATGCGCTGAAGGCAGAATATCATTACACCGGTAATTTTCAGTTGAACGCTTTAATGGGATCTGCTGTTTCTGCAGATATGGATGGAAATGGAGAAATGGATGCCGTCTACTATGACACCACTTACAATGAAGAAACGGGAATGCTTTCTTCTACTCTGACGGTAGATGGAACAGATTATTCTGAAATGCTTTATAATGGCGACTTTACCTTATCCCGCAGCGCCGCATCTGATATAACAAATGAATATTATCTCATTGACCTTGATGCAACAGATGAATATATCGAACTTGCCATTCCGGATGACGGATTAAGGACGACCTATTTCTTCCGTTATGCCGGCTTTAATCTGGAATACTTAGGTTCCATTCCGGATTTGATATACAGCTCCACCTTCCAGCTTAATGATGTACTTTCCCAGTTGGAAGAATCCGAAAATTAATCATTTTCCCTACAGAACCTCTCACCGGCAGCTTCTTACGAATGCCTGGTAACAAAAAAGTCTGGCAAGAAAAGAAGTTTGCTCAAGCAAAGCTTGGCTCCTTCTTTTTTCCAGACTTTTTCTTCATCAAATATATTATCGCATACAGATGTAGACCATATAGCCCGCATAAGAGAGCAGCATAATTGCTCCTTCTATGCGGTTTATTTTCTGCTTGCTCCAGGCAAACAGCAATACCATTACGCTCATTACGATTAAGATTACAATATCAATCACATTTTCCATGACAAATGCTACCGGACTTATGGCTGCGGCAATACCAAGGACGAAAAGAATATTGAAAATGTTAGAACCAATGACATTTCCCAGTGCCATGTCTACTTCATTCTTGCGGGCTGCCACAATGGAAGTTACCAGTTCCGGCAGGGATGTTCCCAATGCCACTATCGTAAGTCCGATTAAATTCTGGCTTAAACCAAATGCTGCTGCAATGGCAGAAGCACTGTCTACTACCATATCACCACCGAAGGCAATGGCAGCGGCTCCACCTACAATGTATACAAGACACAGCCATACCGGAATTGGCTTTGCATGCTCAATCTCATCTGCTTCCTCAGAAGCATCTGTTGCAATTCCTGCTACTCTTGCTTTTAATGCCGAACGCACCATCCAGAACATAAAAATAGCAAAGAAAATCAATAAAATCACACCGTCTATTCTTCCAACGCTCATTCCAATGTAACCCAGTACCAAAAGCAGGGCTGCCATAAGCACAGAAAACGGAAATTCCTGCTTTAAGGTTCTTTTTCCTACAGCAAGTGGTGTAATTACAGCACAGAATCCGCAAACCACCATCAGGTTGAAGATGTTTGAGCCAACTACATTACTGACTGCCAGGGCATTGTTTCCGGAAATGGATGCTGCCACACTGACGGCACATTCCGGCAGGGATGTTCCCATTGCCACTATCGTAAGTCCGATAATCAAAGATGGCACCTTTAATTTCTTTGCGATTCCCGAGCTTCCTTCTACAAAGAAATCTGCTCCCTTGATTAACAGCACAAAACCGACTACCAGTAATACATACGTCCAGATTGTTGTCATTTTACGTTCCTCCTTATTTTAAAATGCCAGGATTCCAAGATGCTCCAGTAAAATCTTAAGTCCGATTAAGATAAGAATAATACCGCCGACCAATTCTGCCTTCTTCTTGTATCTGTTTCCAAAGAAGTTTCCTACATACACACCAATGACAGAAATTACAAAAGTTGTAATTCCGATGATAGAAATTGCTTCGACGATTGGCACCTGCAGAAATGCAAATGTAATTCCAACGGCAAGGGCATCGATGCTGGTTGCGATTGCCAGAATAAACATTTCTTTTAAATCCAGTGGCGGGTCCATTTTTTCAACTTCTACTGCTTCATCCTTTTCCCGAATTGCTTCCACTACCATTTTTCCACCGATAAATCCTAACAGGATAAATGCAATCCAGTGGTCAATGCTTGTAATATACTGTTCAAACTGGCTTCCTAATACCCAGCCAATAAATGGCATCAGTGCCTGGAATCCCCCAAAGAATAAACCAATTACAAGACATTGTTTTTTGTTTACTTTCCGCATGGAAAGTCCCTTGCAGATAGATACTGCAAAAGCATCCATTGCCAGACCGACTCCCATCAGTAAGAGCGTAAAGAACATTACCATAAACACAAATTCCTCCAATAGTATAAATTTAAGATGCGTATTCCGAGAAGTTTCACCTACAGAAGCTGCCACTGGTATCTTCTTACGGATGCCTTGCAACTAAAAAGAGACTGCATGTATGCAATTATCCTGTACTGCATACATGAGTCTCATTCATTAAGATTTGCCAGGTCTTCATCAGACCGAGGTTGTTGACAAATCACGTATTCACGCGAACTACTCCCTCACGGATTGTTCTTCAACTATACGATAAATGATAATTTCTGTCAATTCATTCTATTCTTGTTCTTCTTAAAATACAATCTCGATGGTAGTTCCCTCGCCCAGCTCACTATCTAAGTGAAGGGTTGCATTATGCTGTGCCACAATATGCTTTACAATGGCAAGTCCCAGACCCGTTCCGCCGGTGGACTTCGAACGGCTCTTATCTACCCGGTAAAACCGTTCAAATACACGCTCTTGGCACTCCTTTGGAATTCCAATTCCGGTATCTGCTACACTTAAGAACGGACGCTCATCTTTGGTTCCTACCGTTACAGTGACACTTCCACCGGGCTTATTATAGCGGATGGCATTGCTGCAAAGATTATAAAATACTTCATCCATCAGTCCCTTATTTGCCATAGCCATTGTACTCTCTCCCTGCAGGATAAGCCTGATTCCCTGTTTTTCCGCAGTCACCTGCATCATCTGCACACAGGTCTTTGCCAGCTCGTAGAGGTCGATTCTTTCCATTTCCATCTGGTGGTCTGCTTCATCCAGTTCTGAAAGCTTTATAATATCGTTAATCAGACTTAACAGCCGGTTTGCATTGGAATGTATCTCATTAGAGAAACGGATGGTATCTTCTTTGCCGGTCATTCCGTTTCCGATTAACTCTGCATAACCGGAAATTGCTGTCAGCGGTGTCTTTAATTCATGGGATACGTTAGCGGTAAATTCCTGACGGAGCTGCGCATTATTGATAATATTGATGTGCTGCTCCTTGATGGTATTCACAAAAGGCCGGATTTCTTCGTATACATTATTTTCATCCACCAGCATAATATTCGTTGCCAGCTTCTCGATAGGCTCTACCAGCTTCTTCGTCAGATAATGAGAAAGTCCCATACAGACAAAGAGGATGCAGAGGGCAATTACCAGTACAATCACCAAAGTATTTACCATAATGCGGTTTACACTGACGGAATCCCTTCCGATTCGAAGTACATTTCCATTCTGTAAACGCTCCGCATAATAAAAAGTATGTGTTCCGGCAGTAGCCGAATAACGGACGGCTTCGCCTTCTCCTTTTTCCCTTGCTTCAATAATTTCCGGGCGCTCATTATGGTTATCCATCTCATCCTTATTTAACAGACTTTCATATAATACTTCCCCATCTGCTCCAATCAATGTGATTCGAAGGTCATCATCAATGGGATTATAGGGATCTTTTTCGATTCCCGCTGCGAGATCATCAATATTCAAAAGCTCTATCACATGGGCATAAGCTTTTAAATCTCCAAATACCTGCTCTTTTAAAATATTATAATACACTAACATAGCAGACAGCGCTGTGACCACAATGGCAAGCGCTGCTATCATAATAAATCGTATATTTATTTTTTTCTTCATGAATGCTCCTACGGCTCCATCACATAACCCACATTGCGGACGGTTTTAATCTGCTGTCCACCATCGCCAAGCTTGTGCCGAAGCGTCTTTATGTGCATATCTACAGTACGGCTTTCTCCTTCGTATTCAAATCCCCAGACCTGATTCATCAGCTTGTCACGGGATAGTACAATACCCTGATTTATCATAAGGTATTTTAAAAGTTCAAATTCTTTAAAGGTAAGCTCACAGGTTTCTCCCTGAACGGTTACGCTGTGACGCTTATTATCTATCTCTATGCTTCCACAGGTCAATGTATCGCCATCATCTTCTTTTTCGGTACGGCGGAGTAATGCTTTCACTCTGGAAATCAGTTCCATCACACCAAATGGTTTGCTGATATAATCATCCGCACCCATATCCAGTCCACGAACTTTGTCAATCTCTGTGGTCTTTGCCGTTACCATAATCACAGGAGTCTTTGCTGTTGCAGGATTTTTCCGAACACGGCTTAATATCTCCAGTCCATCCTCTCCCGGCAGCATAATATCTAATAGCATTAAGGACGGTGCCTGCTCTGACACTCTCTGGAAGAAATCCTTTCCGTTATCAAATTCCTCTACTTCAAAACCACTGTTTTTTAATGCATAACGTTCGATTTCCCGTATGTTTACATCATCCTCAACGATATAGATAAGTGCCATTGCATTTTCCTCCCGGCTGTTTTATTTTTCCGGCAAAGCGTATTTCTCTGTGTATTCCTCTACCTGCTCTGCAAATTTTCTGTTGTCTTCTTCATCCATATGTGCCGTCAGGTCATGCTCTTCTACATCTTTATCCTGTTCCTGAATCAGGCAGACTGCGATGTTGGAACAATGGTCAGATACACGCTCATAGTTGGTAACGATATCAGCCAGTACCAGTCCTAACTCGATGGAACATTTTCCCTTCCGGAGACGTTTGATATGGCGTTTCTTAATTGCTTTATTTAATTCATCAATAACCTGTTCTAACGGTTCTACGGTCTTAGCCAGCTCTTCATCATCGGCAGCGTATGCAGTCATGGTACGGCAGAGAATGTCTTCTACTGCTTTTCCAAATACATGCATTTCTTCCTCTGCTTTCTTAGAGAAAGCCAGCTCCTTCTTTGTCATATCTGCAAGGGAGTCTACGATATTGGCTGCATGGTCGGAAATGCGTTCAAAATCTGTAATGCAATGTAACAGTGTTGATACATTCTGGCTGTCTGCATAGGTCAGATTCTGGCTGCTTAACTTGGTCAGATAAGCACGCAGCTTGTCCTCGTATTTATCTACAAGATTTTCCTTTGCGATAATGTCGTCTGCTACTTCCTGTGTATAATTCTCCAAAAGTCCGATTGCTTCTAAGAAGGAATCCTTGGAAAGGTTTGCCATCTCAATGGACATGCTGTGACACTGCTCAATAGCAAAGGATGGTGTTGCAAGGAAACGGTCGTCTAATAACGGGAACTCCTGTACTTCTTACTTGCTCTTTTCCTCTTCGGTAATCGGAAGTGTCAGATATGCCAACTTCTCTAATCCCTTTGTAAACGGGAACAAAACTACAGTTGCAAATATATTAAAGATACTGTGAATCAATGCAATACCTGCTACTCCAACGGTCTCATTTGCAAATGGGAAATGAATAACTGCATTCAGAACACTATACAATACCAGGAATAATACGGTACCAATAATATTAAAATACAGATG
>JBNMJI010000006.1:0-27309 GCA_050873725.1 Roseburia sp. | reverse complement strand
TTATCGTAGTAAGGATTGCTCTTTGCATCCTCTAATTCCTGAGCAGTAAGTTTGATACACTGGATATCATCGAATACAATTGTTGAGCTTAAATCTACGCCATTGACATAATCCACACTGTTACACCATACTGCAAATTTCGTTACATTGGACGGGTCAAAAGTTCCTCCGTTTTTGCCTTTGAGCTTATCAAAAGGAATGGTGACATATTTTGCATCCGTTGTTGTTACAAAATCAGTAAGATGGGCTTCAAAATCCTCTCCGTTAGATACTAACTGGATAACTAACTTCTGTCCTTTTCCATCTGGTTTTATCCACATGGTAAGTGCATTGTATGCACTGTAATCATTAACAGAAAGTCCTTTCTGTCTTCCAGTCCATACTTCCGGACCACTGGATTTTAAAGTATAATCAAATGCTCCACCATAAGAACCACCGGACTTTTCATCTGTCAGACGGAAACTTGAGCTGCAGCCTGCTGCTGAATTCTCTGTAAAGGTTCCATTGAGATAATCATCATCTCCGTAATAAAGTTCAAAGTTCTCAATTACGTTAGCTGGAAGTGTTGCTTTTTCCTGTCCGAAGCTTACAAAGGAAAGGGTAGACAATACTTTTCCATCTGCTAATAATGTAATCGTTCCTACATCTGTCTTTCCAAGTGCTGCAAGGTCCGCTTCTGTAACATCCGCTTTGTAAACTTTTACGCCACTGTTAGCAGCCATATAGGTAGCTCCGCTTACTGCTTTCGTGCTCTGGCTCTTTGTGGTCAGTGCTGCATCCAGAGTAACTTTATTCTCACCATTTTCCAGAACGAACTGTACTTTTTCTGCATTTTTCACATATGCATAAAGGCTCTGTGCCCCTACCAGTGCATCCTTGGAAAATACATTTGTGAAGTATCCGCCCGGATTCTGATTGGTATTGCCATTTTCTACTACATTGCTGTCTGCATTTCCATAGAAGTTGGTTCCATTTGCAAATATACTGGAATCCTCATTATAGAAATCAATAAACTCATTGATCAATTCCTGTCCCTTTGTATCATTGTATTTATAAGGCACATAGAAATTCTTGTTTGAGAAGTTCGCCCATACCAGGAAATATGGCATGCCATTTTCCTTGGCAATTTCATTTACTCTGGAATACCAGTTCTGTCCTTTTATCGGATTATCTTTTACTAAAATTCCTTCATTATCAGAACCATTTGCTTTCTGTACACGGACACCTGTCTCGGAAATTGCTGCAATTTTGCCATGCTTATCACCAAAGCTCTTTACTACCTGACAGGTCTTTGCAAGACTGTTCATAAAATCTTCTGAATAGGTTGCCGGATAAGTATTGTAATCATCATAATAGTCAAATGCTACAATATCTACATACTCATCACCCGGATATCTCTTCTCATAAGCAGATTCTGACTCAATCGGTCCGCCTGGAGAATATACATAGATAAAGTTGTGCACACCTTTTTCCTCAGTAAGATAATCATGTGCATAACGGTATAATGCATTGTAGGTCTCAATGTCTGTTGTTGCAGAGCCCCACCAGAACCAGCCGCCTGTATTTTCATGGAATGGACGGAATAATACCGGGATATCACCAAGTCCATTTGCATAGTCTGCTAAAATATCAAGGTAAGCACGGAACTGTGCATTGTATTTACCACCCGGAAGTACTTCTTTTGAACAGTTATTACTTAAGTTTTTAGATTCTGAGAAATCACATTCTGAGAAATCATATGGTCTGTCTGCATCCGGTGTTGCTATAATCTTGCTGTCACTCATATTTGGCATATGTGTGGAAAGCGTAATAATCGCACCTTCTGCCGCAGCATCTTTACTGACTTTTATACTTTCCGCAATCGCATCATCTACATTATCAAGTCCAAGCTCTGTTCCGGTTAAAGCAAGGGAATCGATTCCCACAATACCACTGATACTTCCTGTGATATCTTTCGTATCGGAATAAACACCACTGCGTCCGGTTACATGCTTATGGGTATCATTCTGATGACCAAATAATACCTGGTCTGACTCAGAAAGTCCGGTAAGATATGCATACAGTGCCTTGGTCTTTGCTGTTGCATCTGCATCTGAAAGTGTTACCTTAGATGGCATCCTGCTGGTATCTGCTACTGTTCCAGCCTGTGGTACAGAAGTAATTTTTACAAAATCTGCTGCATCATCGTACTGGGAAAGCTTTATGTCATCGATATAAACATTTCCAACAAATTCTGTATTGATACCAACGATTCCAATCGTAAGGTCTGTTATTTTTTCTTTATTTGGTGTTACTTCAATCGTTACTTCTGATTTATTCATGCCATTGCCCAGATCACTGGTCTTCACCTGACCTTCCTGGTCAATGATCGTCTTGCCAGAAGTACTGTTTTTTGCAAATACTTTTGCTGAAAATTTACTAAATTCTGATGGGGTGATCAGTGTAAAGGTAAGTCTGTTGTATGCGGATACATCAAGTCCATCTGCAAATACTTTCTTAATCTTGGCTTCACTCCAGCTGTATCCACCACATCCGGTATAATCCAGTCCAAGCTCTAACATCTGGCTTCCTGCATAAGATACTACTTTGCGTGTAATGCCGCTGTCATACTGCCATCCGCCTTCCTGTACCCAGTCATTATCGGTTCCTAACTGTGCATTTTCGAAATCATCTACTACAGTAGGATCTGCTTCCGGAAGCGGCTCTGCACCTTCTTCCACATTGGAAACTGTCACATTGGAAACTGTCAGTTTTCCTTTTGGTCCAACGCCTGCCAGACGGAAGTAAATGCCTCGCAATGCTCCTTCTTTTACGCCAGAGTATGTAAATTCTGCATCTACACTATAGGAAGAACCGTCTGCACTCACGCTGCTCTGTGTCAGTTCTTTCAGATCACCAGACTGGTTCCATTGCCAGTCTTCCTGTGTCTTCATAACAGACTGTACTTTTAATGCTCCTGCTGCCAGTGACTGATACATTTCTTCATCTACCGTCAGTTTTGCACGTACAACTGCTTTTTTGGTAACAGACACATCAGAAACACCTTCATCATAAGCAAGTACAGGCATTGTATCGCCCCAGTCTTCTTCCGTAAGTGCACTAAAGTCGATATCTATGTCTTTTGCATCTGCTTTGTCATATACCTTGGTCTCATGTGTCTCTTCGTTTCCACCAGCGGATGCTGTTCCATCGATTAATTCCACATTTTCCACATAGGTAACTCCGCTGAAGTCACATTCTGTTCCTGCCAGAACAATTGTAAAACTTGCAAGCTTGTCTGCTGTAATATTGTCATTGGAAAAAGTAAAGGTAATCGGTGCTGACATATATGCACCATCTGCTGTCTCTGTAAAATCGTCTTTCGTCAATGCCAGCGTATCATTTCCACTCTGGTCTGACTCTGTCCATACCCATTTGCTTCCGAGTCTTGCAACTCCTTTAAATTTAATATATCCACTAAACTCCGCTTTATCTTTTGGAATCAGGAAGTTCATTTTTACAGATGCACCCTTATTCAGTGCCTGCTCTGTAGTCAGTGCCAGCTGTGTCTCTTTTTTTTCATCCCAGCCACTGGTACTGTCAAATGTCACTTCATTTCCATCATACAATAGTGTGATTCCACTTATGGATGCAATTGCATCCCCTTCTGCTGCAAGTACAGTCTGGCTGCCTTCCTGCTGCAGAAATAATCCGGTATCCGAACATACGGAAAATACCAGAATCGCCGACAACGCACCTGCTGCGATGCGTTTCCCCAATTTGTTCATATTCTTTTCTCTCCAACCTTTAAATTTTTTTGCATTCCTGCTTTTTCATTCCTCTTTTTTCTGTTGCTTTACGGTCTGCTCTTTTTTCCTTACACCTCCATTTCTCTTATTCCGTACCTCTTAGAACTTCTCCAGGATTCTTCAAGGTACCGTATTCTTCTATATGCAGCAGTGCTTTCGCTCTGCGATACATATCCATTTCCGGCAGTTACAAAATATCTTTTTATAAAATTATCAAACCATGCCTGCCACTTGTTTGAAAACTATATATCAGCGTGCGGCAATACTATATTGTCGCAGGATTCCTGATGTTAAAATGTCTTTCTTCTGCTTTGACAAAAGACGAATGCTGTACACCTGCTGCGGATACTACATTATTCCGAAAGAGGCTCTAAGAAATTTGTATGTACCAAAAGGCAGTTCTGGCAGACAAATTTCCAAGAGCCTCTAATCGTCATAATTAATGTGTTCTCAGCAGGCGTACAGCTTTCGTTTTTTCAAACCTTAGAAAGGCAGTTTTTATATACAAAAGCCTTCTGCAACAATATAGTATTGCCACATTTTTTCTATTCTATTTTTCAAACAAGCGGCAGACGGGGGGTGATTTTTTCAAAAATATTTTGTAACTGCCGGAATGTATATCCTCTACAGAGAGGATGCAATAATCTGCATAGAGCCGGAAAGCTCAACCATTCCATAATCATTCGGAAGGATCAGATGGTCACCCTTCTTAAGAGATGTTCCGTTTAAGGTTCCTTCCCCTTCCAGTACACTCATAATGAAAAATGGATGATCCTGTTTAAAACTCAGTTTATCTGTTACATCAATACGATATACAGAATAATAATTGCAGCTGATCAGTCTCTGCACTTCATCCGGTTTTGACTGTGTATGCAAAATGCTGTTTTCTACGGATTTTGCCGGCACGGTTATCACCTCCAGACTCTGTTTGATATGAAGTTCTCTTGGCTTTCCATTGCTCAGACGGTCATAATCGTATACACGATAGGTGATGTCGCTGTTCTGCTGGGTTTCCAGTATCATGATGCCGCCTTTGATTGCATGGACGGTGCCTGGATCTATCTGGATGAAATCGCCTTTTTTTACTGGAATTTCACGGATAAAATCACTCCAGCGTCCATGCTCTACCATATCTTTTAATTCTTCTTTTGTTCTGGCATTGTGACCAACAACCAGTGCTGAATCCTCTTCGCAGTCTACAATATACCAGCACTCGGTTTTACCAAGGGAACCATTTTCATGTTCCTTTGCATATGCATCATCCGGATGTACCTGAATGCTTAAATCCGCTTTGGCATCAATGATTTTAATCAATAGCGGGAAACGGTCCAATCCTGTATTTCCAAATAATTCCGGATGTTTTTCCCAGAGTTCTGACAGTTTCATTCCTTCATAAGTGCCAGACGCTATGGTATCGTCGCCATTCGGATGTGCACTGACTCCCCAGCACTCTCCGATATCATCTCCTTCTACCGGATAATGAAAATCTTCTTTCAAACGGGTTCCACCCCAGATATTATGTGTAAATACCGGATTTAAAAATATAATCTCTTTACTCATTTTATTCCATCCTCTCTATTTTCCAGTTCCTGCTACAATTACAGATGTCAGATAAAAAGGCACTGCATCGTCAGGATGTGTTTCTATTACTTCAAGCTGCAGTTCATGACTGCCGTATGGCATATGCTCTGTCAGGGTTGTCAGTTCCAGCTTGTCTCCCCAGGTTTCGTCAAAGGCTCCATCCAGAATCATGGCATTTTCTTCCTGTCCATCCACGACTGCCCTTACCTTTGGCGCCTTTCCTGCAACAGAGCGGCGGTACTGTACTGCAATACCGGTTCCTTGAACCTGAAAATGAATATATGCGCCCTTATCAGATGCCATCCATCCATTGCGGAAACAATCTGTGATATCTTTCTGCGGTGTCGGATCTTCTACAAATCCTTCAAATTCCGGCTGACTGTTAAAATACTGTAACCGGTTACAATTTTCATAACTGTTATAGGTAAGCGGCGAGCGGTATCTTGGCTCTTCCTCTTCCTGTGCCGGATTCTGGATCAGCTTATCCAGGAAATGCGTAATCACACCTGCCACCAGTTCATGTCCCATATCATTCGGATGCAGGAAATCTGCAGTTATCTTCTCTGCCGGAAGTCTTCCTGCCGATACCTCCGGATAGATGCTGCTCTGCATACTGATACATGGAATACCATAATGTCTTCCGATTTTTGCATGATAATACTGTGCACTCTTTCCACTGTCATAATATACATTATGAACCAGAATCACTGCCGGCCGGAGTTCACTTCCATAAATCTGTCTGACCAGTCCTTCATATGTTTCCATGAAATGTTCGTCACTCTCATCATTTACAGAAAATTCCACAAAAACCAGATCCGGCAGCCGCCGCAGCAGATCTTCTTTTACTCTTGCTGCACCAAACTGTGATGTCGTTCCTCCGATTCCTCCGTTCACATATGTGAATTCCGTATTTGGAAAACGTGTTTTTAACCATGCATAAACGCGATATGCATAACAGTTTTCCGGTGTGGTTGCTGCACATCCCTGCGTAATGGAACCACCGATAAATCCAACGGTAAGTGTCTCTCCTGCCATTGCCCGCCGGATGAAATTCTTCAGGCGGTACAGATTTCCACGATATAAGATTCCGGCATCTTTATCAATAGCATTTCCAGCACTTTTGCGATTCTCATAAATGCTGTTTTCTTCTGTCGAATACCGTTTTGCTTTATTTTTTAATGATTTTAATATTTTAAAAATTTCAAGTGCTCCGTAAGAACGATGGCTGAGATAATAGATACCACCGTAAAGACGTACCCCTTTCATCAGATTCTTTTCCGCCATCATGGCTTCAAAAGTAATCATGATATGATTCAGCTTTTCCATGGCCGCTTCCTGATTGCAGTCGATTAAAATTGCAAATTCATCTTCTTTCAGATGGCAGACCATTTCTTTGCCCTTTAAATTCTTCCGGATATGGGAACCAAGATAAAACAGTAAGGTACGTTCCATCTCCGTTCCGCCATTTTTAATGATTGCTTCATAATTTCTTATGCCAAGCACAGCTACTGCATACTGGGTATCCTGCCAGAGCAGTGTCTGCTCTATCTTTCTTCCGAAAAATTCTTTGGTGCAGGTTCCAGTCATGGAATCCAGCTCTTCACGGGATGTCTCTTTTTCCAGTTTTCTGCCGGACTCATTTCCTTCTTTCTGCATGTATGCACGGCACAGATAACTTTCCACCATCTTTGTCAGTGTCGATAAGATTTCACATTCTGACTCTGTCCATTCATGGGTTTCATCCATATTCTGGAATACTGCAAGCATCTGCACTTTATTTCCAATGCTGAGCGGCATCTGCAGACAGTTCTTATAAATGGAAAAATTGTGTTCCTGGAAGTATTCCTGTATCTTCTTCCAGTTGCTGGTATAATAACCTAATTCAATATTTCCATTTCTGCTGTTCCACTCTTCATATACTTCTGCTTCCTGCTCTCCATGCTGCAAAAGTCCGATATAATCAAGGCTGAATTTCAATCCTAATTCAAAAAAGATTTTATGGACGGCTTCTTTTAAATTTGCTTCGGTAGCCATTACCTGGAATGCATAATCAAAGATTTCACGCTCGATAAAAATATTTTTCTTACCGGCATCCTCTCTTCGTCCTTCTGTTTCTTCTTTCTTCCGTTCTGACGTATAGTTCCCGTAATTGTAATTTTTGTCATATACGCTGAATGCATTTTTACCGCTGTGCTTTACACGATATAATGCCTGGTCAGCTGCCTGGTAAAGACCTTCATAAGTCAGGGCATCCTTCGGATAAGAAGCAATTCCCATACTTAAAGTTACTTTCTTGCCTTCCAGTGAAATACGGTCAGCAGAACGTGAAATCCGTTCTGCAATCTCCATTGCACGTTCTCTTGCATGATTTTCCCGACAGAAAATGCAGAATTCATCTCCACCGATACGCCCTACATAATCTTCTAAAGAAGAATTCATAATGAGGACATTTGCCACCTTCATCAGCACTTCATCACCATACAAATGACCATATGTATCATTCACGGATTTGAAGTCGTCAATATCTATAATCAGAAACGCAGCATCCTGTTCTTCCAGCGCATGCTGTGTAAGATAATTCTCTATTAATTCTTTCATCTTTGCTTTATGGAAAAGATCTGTCAGGGAATCCCTCTCTGCTTTCTGTGTCAGAAGTTCCTGCCCTTTCTTCTCTTCGGTAACATCCATGGTCTTTCCCATAATTTTATATGGCTTATGATTCTTATCATAAACCGGTATGCCTACATAACGGAACCAGACAAATACTGATTCGTCACTGACCTGACGTACTTCATAACGGATATGTTCATCACCTCTGTCCATTGCAGCACAGAAATCATCAAAAATATTCCAGTCATCCGGATGTACAAATCCCCAGCTGTGCATCTGCTGCTGGTAATTTTCAATCACCATATTGGAATTGCTCCATTTGCCACCCAGCTTCTTGGACAAAACATATCTCTTGGTTGCACTCTCATATTCCCAGATTGCGCAGTCCGAATAATCCTCTGTAATCTTTCTTCTTACGCGTTCTTCTTCCAGTTCCTGTTCCAGTTCTTCAATTTTCTTTCTTAACTCTAAGGTTTCTGTCATAACGCTTTCTCCTTCTTGTTGCGGCATTTCAGATATCTTCCCACAAAACTTCTATATAGGCAGCCAGCTGCTCTGCCATTTCCTCTGCTTCCGGAATCCGGATATGTCCTTTGGTTCCACATCCATTCTTCCGATACAGAAAATGATGCACTTTCTCATCATCCAGTGTTTCACAGACTTCTTCAATTGCCCTGTCCCAGGCAATATCATGTTCCATAATCGTTGTCGTAAGTATAATCTGTGCATCTTTATATATTTCTCTTAATTTTAAAATAAATTCTCTATAATGTTTTCTCCACTTCCGGCCCATGATGCCATCATAATCCCGTGCCATAAAATCTGTCGGGTGGCTGTCATTCTGACCGATTGCGACAATGACCGCCTGTGGTATATAGTTCGAAAAATCCCATTTTTTAATTTCGCCTAAATCCGGCTGGTATGCTGTCTTATCATAAACCGATTCCATACCGATATATCCTGGTTCATAAAACCAGCCAATGCCATCTAATAATGCAATTCCACCCTGTGCCACATCATGAAGCTGTGCACCCAATTTACGTGCCGTCAGCCATGCATAGGAATAATAGCTGTTAGAATATTCTCCATTATGTTCCGGATCCGGTTGCCCCATAAATGCTACTGCTTCGGATACTTCTCCTGCCGAAACACTGTCTCCATATACTTCTATCTTCCGCTCCGGTAATGGCTCTAATGGTAAAATTTCTGCATTATCGTCGATTTCAAATCCAAGAAATGTTACATAATGGCATGCATCCATTCTTTTAAACAGAATACAGTCATGTTCTGCAGCAGTAAGATGTTCTCCCAATACCAGTTCTGTTTCGCCATCCTGCGGCAGCAGATATTTTTCCTGCACGCCGTCCAAGATACAGCCCATATAATTATTCCAGTATGCTCTTTTATTCTTCAGGTGAACCCGAAGGGATGTTCCGGTAAAACGTATCCGCACATAGCTTGCCGGATAAATCATGACCGGTCTTTCTTTCTCTTCAAAATCAATTCTTCCGCTGTACTGCAGCAATGCATGGTCTGGTGAAACAAACATGTTATCCTCCGTTTTTTGTCTTCTCTTTCTTTTTTATCTTCTGCAAACTACAAAAAGCCCCACACATGTGTGGGTCTTCTTGTGCTTACAATTTAGGAGTGGGAATCTGGAATAATGTGTTAGGGAATTGTATACTATTCCAGATCATGAAAAAGAAAACTATCCTATCTTCTGCCTACCTCTGTGTCGCTACAATTAACCACACTATGCTCTTTGATATAATCAACGATTTCATCTATTGTTGTAAACGCTAATCCTACATAGCTATCGGCAGCTCCATAGTAAATAGCAATCTTTCCTGATTCTGAATCATGAATGGTGGCACATGGGAAGCACACATTCGGTACAAATCCACGTTCCTCATACCATTCTTCCGGTGTCAGAAGGAAGTTTTCACACCGGTATTTCACAACGGATGGATTGTCGATGTCAAGAATTGCACCACCGATGGAATATACATATCCATTACAGGTACCACTTACACCATGATAGAATAACAGCCATCCTTCGGAGGTCTCAATTGGTGCAGCACCTCCGCCAATCTTTAAGGACTCCCACCATTCGGAGCCTTTTCCCATTACATGTCTGTGCTTTCCCCAATAGACTAAATCCGGACTCTCGCTGACAAAAATGTCACCGAATGGGGTGTGTCCGCTGTCTGATGGGCGGGAAAGCAACATGTAATTGCCATGAACTTTTCGAGGGAAGAGCACAGCGTTCCGGTTAAATGGGAGGAAAGGATTCTCAATCCTTGTAAAAGTACGGAAGTCGGTGGTCTTTGCCATTCCGATTGCTGCGCCGTAAAAGTCCTGGCACCAAATTATGTAATAGGTGTCCTCTACTTTTACCAGTCTTGGATCATATGCATAAACCGGCATAAAGGATTCCCCGTTTTCGTCTACAAATTCTATTTTATCTTTTTCAAAATCCCAATGGATTGCATCTTTGCTTCTTCCCATATAGATATATGGAATACCATTGGTCTGTTCTCCACGGAATACTCCGATGAATTCATCTCCATAAGGCATTACTGCACTGTTAAAGATTCTTGCTACTCCGTCAATTGGATTTCTTCCAATGATCGGGTTCTCTGTATAACGCCATACCGGCGCTCCTTTTAATCCTTCCGGTTTGTCCTGCCATGGTACATTTGGGACAGCCGGACTAATCATTTTCACTTTGCTCATAAAGGCTACCATCCTTTTTCAAATTATTTTGATTCTTTTGCTGCTTCTTCTTTTAAAAACTCAAGATTCTTTTCGATAAGATTACATCTTTGTGCCACACATTCTACGGAACGTCCCGGATCAGCCGGTGTCTCAAATACATAATCGATCAGTTTATCTATGGTTGTTGTTGCAACATGCATTCTGGTATCGCTGGATGCATAGTAAATAAATACTTCACCTTTTTCATTTGCAATGGCTCCGTTGGTAAATACTACGTTGGAAACATCTCCGACACGTTCTTCACCTCTTGGTCCAATCAGAAGTCCGGATGGCTCTGCGATTACTTTGGCCGGGTCATTTAAATCTGTTGCAAACGCATAAATTACATATCTTAATCCTGCTGCAGTATTACGCACACCATGCGCAATATGAATCCAGCCACGGTCTGTCTTGATTGGAGTTGCACCAGCACCATTCTTTGCCTCTGTAATGGTATGATACTTACGAAGGCTGGTCATTTTCTCCTCATCAATTACCGCATGTGTAATATCATCACAAAGTCCAAATCCGATTCCACCGCCGCTTCCGGTTTCGATAAAGTCATCCATTGGTCTGGTATAAAATGCATATTTTCCATCTACAAATTCCGGATGTAATACAACATTTCTCTGCTGCGGGGAGCGGAGGGTTGTAAGGTTATCCAGTCTCTCCCAGTGTTTTAAATCTTTTGTTCTTACAATTCCGGCTGCTGCTACTGCTGCAGACAAATCATTTACGGAAGTATCTTTACTTTCCGAGCAGAACACTCCATAAATATAGCCATCTTCATGTTTGGTAAGACGCATGTCATATACATTGGTCTCTTCCGGGCAGGTATCCTCTAAAAGAATCGGATAATCCCAGAAACGGAATCCATCTATTCCATTGTCACTTTCTGCTACACCAAAGAATGATTTACGGTCATTTCCTTCGATTCTGGCTACCAGATAATATTTTCCGTTTAATTCGATTGCTCCGGAATTCATGACTGCATTGATTCCAAGACGTTCCATGAAATATGGATTGGTCTTTGGATTTAAGTCATATCTCCAGGTCAGCGGAATATGCTCTCTTGTTAATACCGGATATTCATACCGGTCAAAAATTCCATTATAGAAATCTGATTTTATATTTTTACGGCTCAGAAGCTCTTCCTGTTTAGCCGCTTCCACATAATATCTTTCATGCATCATTTTGACATTCTCCTCATCACTTCCATGCACATCCGTCCATTATGATACGGACATTTCCACGGTTCTACAATCGGTCTTCCTTCGTATGGTTTTCCTTCTTTATCTACTTCCCAGAACCACTCAGAGCCTGTTCTCTTATCTTTTACATGCTCTTTAATGAATTCCCAGATGCTTTCTGCAGCTTCTAAGTATTCTTTTTTCTGTGGATTTTTCTCATATCCATTCAGAAAACCTACGATAGCCTCTGCCTGCACCCACCAGACACGGTGTTCATTTACCACACCCTTCTCACATTCATTTGCAAGAGAGTGTCCATCAAATGCCACTTTGTATATCTGGCTGGTCAAGTCTTTTGTGATTGCGCTCATACGCTTTGTATAAGTCTCTTCTCCCAAGACTTCTGTCCCTCTGTCCATAAGCCATGCTGTTTCAATATCATGTCCATAGGAATGCAGGTCAATAATACTGTTATAATTCGTATCAAAGAACACTTCCTGTCTGTGAAGTTCTGGATTGTATACTTTGTCAGCGAAGACATCCATAATCCACTCTAAGCGTTCTTTTACTTCTTTCTTTGCGGATACCCGGTACAGTTCGGTATATGCCTCAAATACATGTAATAATGTATTCATGGTCTTGTCTGCCAGCACACCATTCTCTGATAATTTCTCATTGGATTCCGGTTTGAAATCCCTGGTAAATGCTTCTAAGTATCCGACTTCATCCATACAGGTATTTTCGATTTTATCAAACAGCTGCATGGCAGTTTCCAGGGCTTCTGCATCTTTGGATGCTGCATAATAAGTAGACAGCGCATAGATGCAGAATGCCTGATTATAGGTATGTTTTGTGGTATCTTTTGGAGTTCCGTCATAATTTAATGACCAGTAAATTCCTCCATATTCTTTATCCAGACATTTATTCTTTAAGAATTCATATCCGTGTTTTGCTTCATCTAACAGGCTTTCATCTTTCAAAAGCAGATATGCATTTGAAAAGAACCAGGTAATTCTACTATTTAAAATGCATCCTTTTTCTGCTTTTTTATCTAAATTCAAGTCGTAATCCAGCATTCCATAGTATCCGCCGTATTCATCATCACGTAAGTTTTTCCAGAAAGGAATGATTGCATTTACAAGTTCTTCCCTTATTTCATCTACCATCATATTTTTATGCTCCTGTTATCTTAATCTTATTAACCTTTTACAGCTCCCGCTGTAATACCACTGTAAATCTGTTTCTGGCAGAGTAAGAATACAATCAATGCCGGAAGCAGGGAAATCAGTACACCTGCACAAATCAGGTTGTATTTGCTTCCAAGCGGACCGGTAAAGGTATAAAGTGCTGTTGCTACTACACCAAGTGTTCTCTTATCCTGTAAGTACAGGCTGGAGCAGTAATATTCGTTGTATACAGATACACCTTTTAATACCATGCAGGTTACGATTGCCGGTTTCAACAGTGGAAGAATAATCTTCCAGTAAATCTTAAAGTAAGATGCTCCGTCAATGTATGCGGATTCATCTAAGGATACGGAAATGTTTTCCATGAACTGAATGAATACGTAGATGGAAATAACATCAGTACCCATACTCATGATGATGTATCCGTAAAGGTGGTTGATAAATCCAAGTCCGCTCATAATCTGATATACAGATACCTGCATTGCGATTCCAGGAAGTAATGTTGCGAACAAGAATAAGTTTCTTACCAGTCCGTTTCCAGGGAATTTGAAACGGTTTAATACATAAGCAAGCTGTGTTCCAATCAGGATAGAAGCTCCAAGTACACACACCAGAATGATTGCTGAGTTGATAAATGCTCTTCCCATGTTTGCTCTTGTGAATGCATCCACAAAGTTCTGGAAATTAAGCCAGCTGCCTGGCATTGTCATTACGTTGGTACTCTGATATTCTGCATCCGTCTTAAATGCTGTAATCACGCAGGATACGATTGGCAGCAGTGCCACGAAGGAAAAGAATATCAGCGAAAAATATTTCACAATAATCCAGATGATGGAGCCTACACTGTAATGTTTCTTTCTTTTCTTAATTTTCTGCTGTGCCATCTTACATCGCTCCTTTCTGTTTCAGGCGATATTCTTTCTTACGCTGTTTTTCTAATTTCTTACGCTGCTTCTTTGCATCATAAGTCTCATCATCTGATTCCGCATTACGGAATGCAAACTTGAAGAACAGTTTCTGCAGGATTGTTGCTGCAAAGATGATAAGAAGTAATACTACCGCCATGGCAGATGCAAGACCTACCTTCTGGTTGGTATGTGCGATTTTGTTCATTACTACGAAGTATGTAGCGGTTCCACCACCACCATTTGTGATAACATAAGGCGGATCGAATGCACTTAAGGAACCAGTAATGGACAAGATGACATTTAATGTTACGATTGTCTTAATACTCGGTAAAATAATATGTAAAAACTGCTGGAATTTATTTGCACCGTCCAGCTCAGCTGCCTCATACATTTCGGCATCTACTGACATGATTGCTCCAATGAAAAGAACCATGTTCTGTCCAAAATACCGCCATACGGAGGAAGCTACAAGAGAAATATTATTAATACTCTTGTCTTTCAGCCAGTACGGAAGATTGTCTAATTGAAATCCACACCACTGTAATACTGTGTCAAATACGAATCCTCTGGTGTAGAAGAATTTAAAGATAAAACCAACTGCGATACCACTGATCAGGTATGGGAAAAACATAAATCCCTTAAACATATTTCCACATTTGGTTTTAAAGCTTAAAATAGTTGCCAGGTATAATGCCAGTGCTAACTGGACAATGGAACCTGCCATATAGTAAAGACTTAATTTCAAAGCACTGAAACAGTCTTTTCTTCTAAATACATCAATGTAGTTATCCCATCCTACAAATACCCGTTTGTCTGGTGGGGTTGCATATTTCATTTTATAAAAACTAAACTTTACCATCTCTCCAAAAGGAAGATAAGTAAATACAAATAACAATAACAGTGGGATAAACATAAATGCCAGAATAATTATGGTCTGTTGTCCCTTTCTGCTTTTTGCCCAATTTTTGATACTGAAGGGCTTCTTTGCTTTCTTCATTGTCACTGCATCCATCGAAATACCTCCATGCCCTTCTTTTGACAGGCTGCCCCCGCCAGAACCGGCGGGGCGCATTCCTGTAAAAAGGCTTGTTTCTTTTTATGTCTATGGGGAGTTTTCAGTTACTCAATATTACTAGTTTGCTCCACAGTTTTCCTGTGCTGATGTCCACTTCTCATTCCATTCATTCATGATGTCATCGAAGCTCTTAGAACCATCTGCTGCACACTCTACAACTTCCTGTAATTTTTCTTCACCACTGTTGTTTACATTTAATCCAGAATCTGCATTCAGTTCATTTAAGAGATCTTCTTCACCTTCTAATGCTGGCTCATCTACTACGAAGTCGATATCTGAGAATGCTGCATAGAAGTCAGGCATTTTTGTATCTTTTGCAGCGATTGGAAGTCCACCACAATCATAGGAGAATCCAGACTGCTCTGTCATGAATTTAACGAAGCATAATGCTGCTGCTTTGTTGTCATCGGATGCATCTGCGTTGATACCAAAGCTGTAGTCAGGTCCTACGGATGCACACTGTTTTCCGGTAGAAAGTGTGATTGGGAATGGCATATATGCAATATCATCTGCATGGTCGCCAGCCTGCTGCATCTGAGGAACAGCCCAGGAACCAAGTACCATACAAGCGATTTCGCCGTTGTTGATCATTCCTTTGGAACCTTCCCAGTCAGTTGTGGAATAGTCATCTTCTGTTAATCCATCAGCTACTGCATCGTATAATACTTTGTATACGTTGTATGCGCCTGTTCCATCACCTGGATCTGCAAATGGATTAGAAGCATGTAATAATTTCTGGTTCATGTATGTGCTGTCTCCAGTAGCGCTTCCGCTGATTGCAGGGTCCCACTGTCCACCCATTGCCCAGCCAGCTGCGTAGTTGGTATAAAGTGGAATAGCATCTGTGTTATCTTTGATTTTCTGTAATGCTGCGATGAAATCTTCTGGAGTTGTTGGAACTTCTGTGATTCCAGCTTCTTCAAATACTGCTTTGTTGTATACGATACCGCCGTTAACACCTGCTGTGTATGGAACTCCGTATACTTCTCCGTCGTAGTTCTGGTTGTAGTAGTTAATCTGGCTCTTCATTTCATCTTCTGTACCAAGTGCCATGAAGTATGTACTTAAGTCAGCTTTATCTACTGCAGGGATCATCATTACATCACCCCAGTCACCACCCTGCAGACGAAGTAAAGTGTCATCTGCGTAGTTGGTAATACCTTCTACATCAACTGTGATGTTTGGATACATCTCATTGAATGCATCGATGTATGTCTGGTAAGGAATCTCTGCGTCGTCCTCTAAGAGGTCTGTACGGTTGGTTAATACTTTAATCTCAGCTGTAAGGTCTGTGTAGTCCTCACCGAGTTTTAAGTTAGCGTAGCTTAATTCGCCATCGCTTGTGCTTTCATCAGAAGAACCTGCTTCTGTGTTTGCTGCTGAGTTGTTGTCTGCATTGCTGTCTGTGTCTGCGTCTTTGCTTCCGCATCCAACCATTGAGAATGCCATTACTGTTGCTGTTGAAAGAGCTAATAACTTTTTCAATTTCATAATAAAAATATCCTCCTTTTAATTTGTTTCGTTACTGTTTCGTAACTTAATTTAATTATACTTTTTTAAACTAATTAATCATCAATCATTCTTGTTTTTAATCTCCTTTTCTTGCGTTTTTCGTCGTTTTCTTCGTTTTCGCCAAAATTAGTTGTTCGTTTTTGGTATATTTGCACTAATATTGTGCTGTTTAAAAGCTAATTTAACTTAATTTAGCTTATTTTTAGCTTTTTAAGCTTAAGTTAGAGCTTGCAGTAACCTTATTTTTTAATTATAATAGGATTAAGCTAAATTGTTTCACCATTTTTATTAAGTAACGGAGGGGTAATATGGATATTAAGAACACCTTTTTGAACGCTTTAAAGAACAAATCGAAGTTCCAGAACAGCATTTTACCAGAAGAAATATTAGGTAATATTTATACTTTTCCAACTTCCGATGATGCTTTCCTTACGCTTCTTTCCGGCGGAAAGATTTCTTTTTCTGCTCCGGTGTCCTATGAGCTGAATCCATTTCCTTCCTATCTGATTCTGCTGCCGATTTCCGGCAAGGGCGCTTTTCTCTGCGATGGAACATTCTATTCCTTAGATACCGCCCACTGTCTGTTCTTTGACTGCAGCAGACCTTTTACCATAGAGCAGAAAGGACGTAACTTTAAGTTCTACCTTTTCTTTCTCTCTGGAAATACACTTTCTTCCTATTACAGCATTTTCCATGAAGTGTATGATGTCCTTTATCCGGTTCCTGCCGGTTCCGATCTTCCAAGGCTCTTATCAGAGCTTGCCCTGATGCCATTAAAGCCTTCCATGAAAGAGACTCTTCTCTGCCACAGCAGGCTTACCAGCCTCTTTACAGAGCTTTGTACCTCCGCTCTCACGCAGTCTGATGATGCAAAGCCGGTTGCAGATTATCTGCTGATTATGAAAGAAGCCTTTGACCGCCATTATGAGCAGGAATATTCTCTTGCCTATTTTGAAGAGACCACCGGCATCAGCCGCTACCGTCTCTGTCGGGAATTTTCCGCAGCTTTCTCTATTTCTCCCCTCCAGTATTTAAACCAGAAGCGGATGGAAGCTGCAAAGGAGCTTCTTTTAAACTCTGATATGCCGGTGCATGAAGTTGGTTCTGCTGTAGGCATCGACAATACGAATCACTTTATTAATCTGTTCAAAAAAAATACCGGGACCACCCCATTTGTATTCAAACAGGAGGTCCCGGCTTCTATACGCGAGCTACGCTCTCTTTACAAACCAGACGGCCTTCCACCACAGTAACTCCCGGTTTGTAATTTTCATTGCTGATTTTCTTTACGATATTATGGATTGCACGGCGTGCCATCTCTTTAATATCTACTTCATAGGTTGTAATCTTTACATCGGAAAGTCCCGGATAAAGATAATTATCGAATCCTACCACAGAAATATCCTGTGGAATGCGGTATCCATTTTCTTCCAGTTTCTTTATCAGCATGCTGGCTGTCAAATCGCAGTTGCATACAAAGGCAGTCGGCATGTCCTTCGGAAGCTTCAGCATATTTACCACATCAATCTTTCCGGTCTCTATATGACGGTCATCGATAATCCATTCCTTCTTGCATTCCAATCCATGCTCTAAGAGTGCTTTCTGATAACCAAAGTAACGGTCTGTAATACTCTCGGTAGCCAGCAGCGTTCCCACATAAGCAATCTTACGATGTCCCATCCGGTACAGATAGTTCGTAAGCTCATAGGTTCCATAATAGCTGTTGGAAATTACGGAATCACTGGCTTCTCTTCCGTTATAATAGTCAAGATAAATGACCGGAATACCGGAGCCATTATTTAATACCTTTAAGTATTCATCCGCCACATTACCGATTACGATAATGCCATCGACTTTCCGCTCCTGCACCAGCTTCGGAAGACGCACATCCTCTTCATCTGCAATGCTGATAACCTCCAGCATGGTAAAGCATTCCTTTGCAGTCGCCTTGGTTGCCACGGACTGATACATCTGCCAGTAAAAAGATTCGTACTTATCCAGGAATCGTTCACTGATTAATATTCCAAGATTATAACTCCGATTCGGCTGGCTCTTCTTTACTGTAGACGGCTGCTTATCTCCCAGCTCATCCGCCACCTGCCGGATTCTCTCCCGAACTTCCTCACTCACGCCCTTCTGACCTGACAGTGCCTTGGACACTGTTACCGTACTGACTCCCACAATCTCTGCAATATCTGCAAGCTTAACTGCTTTTGCCATTTATCTGTACCCCTGTTTCCTGTTCCGGCAAAAATATTTTCCTGTCAGAACACCACTTAAGTAAATTTAGTTTTACATCTAACTAAATTTTAATTACTGTATCATTGTTTGTCAAGGAAAGAAAGTGCCACCTGAGCTTCATTTCCGTCTGCGACCAGATGAATCAGTTTTCCTTTAAAGTCACCCTGTCCACGTTCGATTAACATTCCGGCATACATTAACATATCTCCGGCATATGCTTCATCGGTGCCTTCTACCCGGTATACCATATCTTCGGATAAGCCCTTCAGGCATAATTTCCGGCTGTGGCAGTTTGGCTGTGCCAGCACCTGCACATAAGTAACGAGTGCTTCCTTCTTATCCTTTGATACTACCATATAGCAGTCATATTCGTGGTTGCTGCTAAAGGAAGCCAGACGGTAATAATCTCCTCTTCGCACCAGATCATTGTACTTATGATACATCCTGGTCTGCTGTGGAATCATTGCCTGCTCTTCTTTGGATATCTTTGTAATATCAAGCTCATAGCCAAAGGTTCCCGCCAGTGCCACATAACCTCTTGTTTCAAATGGGGTCACTCTGCCAACGGTATGGTTCGGACAATCGGAAATATGTGCACCCATGGTAGACAGTGGATAAATCATCATGGTACCTTCCTGTATCTTCAGACGCTCGATCGCATCCGTATCATCAGAGCACCAGATCTGTGGGCTGTAATATAACATTCCCGGATCAAATCTTGCGCCACCGCCGGAGCAGTTTTCCAATAACAGATGTGGAAATTCCTGCAACAGGCGCTCCTGCAATTCATAGACACCCAGCACATAGCGGTGCATCAGCTCGCCCTGCCGGTCTGCCGGTAACAAGGCACTTCCGATATCGGATAACTGGCGGTTCATATCCCATTTTACATATTCAATATTGGCACTGTGAAGAATCGCTGCCACGCTTTCATAAGTATGCTCTAACACATCTCTTCTGGATAAATCCAGTACATACTGATTCCGGCAGAGGCTTGCTGTCCGTCCCGGAATCGCAATCGCCCAGTCCGGATGTTCTTCATATAATTTAGAATCCGGTGATATCATTTCCGGTTCAAACCAGATACCAAATTTCATGCCAAGAGCATTGACTTTTTCTACCAGATTCTTCAGTCCGCCCTTAATTTTATTTTCATTGACCACCCAGTCACCAAGACTTGTGCTGTCATCATTGCGGTGTCCAAACCAGCCATCATCCATAACCAGCATCTCAATGCCAAGCTCCGATGCCCGCTTTGCAATGTCCAGCAGTTTATCGGTATCAAAATCAAAATAAGTAGCTTCCCAGTTATTAATGAGAATCGGACGTTTCTTATCCTTATATTCTCCGCGAATCAGATGATTCCGATATAAATCATGGAGATTTCTGGTCATCTGTCCAATGCCTGCTGCCGAGTAGGTCAGCACAACTTCCGGTGCATAGAATTCCTCTCCCTGCTCTAACTTAAAGCAGAACTGATTCGGATGAATTCCCATCATCATACGCACAGAATCAAACTGGGACAGCTCTGCCTGTGCTAAGAAATTACCGGAATACACAAAATGCATCGCATAAACAGATCCGGTATCTTCTGTTGCCATCTTTTCTTTCAATGCGAGGAAGGGATGCTCCTGATGGGAAGATTCTCCCCGCAGGGACCCTACGCTCTGCTTGCCATAGCCAATCGGACGATATTCTATCTGGCGTTCCTTTGCCCAGGAGCCATGGAGCGTAATCATCTCATACTCTTTGTTATCCATATCAAGGCTGGCAGACATAACTTTTGTAAGATACAGCGGCTCTATTCCGTCATAATGAAGTACCACACTTCTGGTAATCACATCTTCTTTTTCAAATACCGTATAGAAAAGGTCAGCCCGAAGCTTCAGTACCGCATCCTTACAATGCAGCACCAGTGTCTGGCATACTTCTTCTCCCGCAAAAGTAGATGGCAGTCCCTTAAGCTGCGGCTTCTCATCTAAAATCTCATAGGATTCGTAATTAAGCTGTACGCCGGTATGTCCGCCTGCGGTCTTTACTTCAATGGCACTCTCCCGGTAATCACCCAGTCCATTTCCCGGATATTCCATCGGAAAGCTGTCTAAGAAAGAAAGACGCTCCCTGTTATTTTCAGATGGTACAAAAGGAGCTTCTCCGGTGCGCATCAGATATGCCGCATTGCCACTCTTTATCTTTCTGCCATAATAGACATGTCCAACGAAATTCTCTTCATCTACGATTCCAATGATATAACTGGTGTTTGCCGTATCCAACTGAAAAAGTCTTTTCTCTTCGAAATATGTGATTGCCATATGTAACTCCTTATTCTATCTCTAAAAATTGAAATGGTTTCTCCGGGTCTGCCTGCAGGAACTGCATCAGAAGATAAGCACACCGGACGGTAATGCGTTCGGTTTCCAATATTTTTTTACCATTTTCCGGTCTGCCAAAACCACTTCCATATCTTCTGTATTTTCAAGTTGCTGCCTGCCGGTTTCTTCTGCCACGGTTCCATATATCATGCTGCCGCTCTCATCGCTCATTCCCTGTGCCAGGAAAAATCCCCGGCGAAGGCAGGCTGCCCCGCCTTCATAAACCTTTAAGGTAAGTCCGGTCTCTTCTGCCATTTCCCGCACTGCTGCCTCGGATGCATTTTCTCCCGGTTCAATCAGTCCGGCAGGCAGTTCATAAATATAATCATTGATTGGATAACGATACTGTCTTACCAGTACGATTTTCGTTCCGTCCTCTGTCAGTGCATAAATTGCCATGCCCTCCGGCTGCATGCTGTGGGTCTTATGTTTGATATGCTCACTGTCATTTCTGGAGGCAAAATAATAATTAAAATGCGCTCCATCCCTTGCTATGGCATCAATCTGATATAAGTTTAAAAAAGGATTGTCCGTAAGCTTCGTTACGCTTTCAAACTTTTTCTTTTCTTCCTGCACTGACATCACCTGACTTTCCTGTTATTTTTTATTATTTCTTTTTTATTATTTTTTTCCGTTATACAAAGTTTCTGCTGTTTCTTTTACACTTTGTATTTCATGTCACTTCAAGATTTCTTCCATTAAGGCGGTGGCAAGCTCCGGACTCTTCATGCCGTCTGCCATTCCCACTACAACTTCGCCGTCATACCAGCCGGTTGCCTTTACCCAGGCATTGTCCTTAAGGCGGATGCCTGCTGCAATGGTCTCTCCGGTCTCTTCCACTTCTGTCCAGACAATATCATCCTGATACTTTTCAATCAGTTCTTCCGGCAGATAATCCCGGATGTCCACCAGATAATCGGTTCCTGCCATACATTTGAAAAAGGTTTCATCCGAAAAGAACACATCCACAGACCGGGTCATAAACAAAGTCTGTATCGTCTCTAAGCTGGTGGTATCCACGCTCTCGCCGGAATTCGGGTCAATCCAGATGGTATAGTTTAAATTTACTTTTTCCTTCTTAGAATTCACGCCGTTTGCTTCCAGAAAATCATTAAAATAATCCGGGCTTGTGGCTTCAATGTGAGCTCCGTCAGTATTGACTGCCATGACTCCCATGACCATGGTGGTCTTTGTGGCAAAATGAATAATCAAAAATGCCACAACAAACACACCCAGCGCAACACCAAGGGTCTTCCACAGGTAATAATCCCGGAAGTAACGCCGCTTTTGCTTTTGGGTAAGCTCCGACCACTTCTGCTTCTCTGTTTTGATTTCCGGTTTCTGATAGAAATCAGAATCTTCTCCCAGCACTGTTTTTACCGGGCGGTAATTTTCATCCCTTTTTCTTTCTTCCACTATTTACTCCTCTGCATAGGCTAACATAGCATTTTTCAATTCTTCTAATTTATCAGCAGAATCTTCTAAGGATTCTCCTACTACACCAAAGTAGAATTTAATCTTTGGCTCTGTTCCGGAAGGTCTTACACAACACCATGCATGGTTGCTCAGTTCATAATACAATACATTAGATTCCGGTAATCCTGCCGGCTCTTCTTTGCCATTTTCCAGATCTTTGCGGATTCCCTTTTTATAATCACGGATGGCAAGGACTTTGTGTGCACCGATTTCTGCCGGTACATGTTCACGCATTTTCGTCATCATATTCTGAATCTGCTGTGCTCCGTCCATTCCCTTTAAGGTCATGGTCTCCAAGCCTTCTTTATAATAACCGTATTTTTCATACATATCTAACATGGCATCCCAGAGTGTCTTGTTCTGGTTCTTATAGAAGGAAGCTACTTCACAGAGCATCATAACTGCCACGCAGGCATCCTTATCTCTTGCATAAGTTCCTGCCAGACATCCGTAACTTTCTTCCAGACCAAATACATAAGAGTAAGAATTGTTCTGCTCGAATAATTTAATCTGTTCTCCGATATATTTAAATCCGGTTAATACTTCAATGATTTTTACACCATAAGCTACTGCAACTGCTTTTGCCATGTCTGTGGTAACAATAGTTTCTACCAGTGCTGCATTCTGTGGCAGTGTGCCGTTTTCTTTTCTTTCTCTTAAAATATACTCTGCAATCAGCATACCTGACATATTTCCGGTAAAGCTTACATATTCGCCGGTTGCGGTATTCTTCGCATAGACACCAAGACGGTCTGCATCCGGGTCTGTTGCCAGAACGATATCTGCATCTACTTTCTTTGCAAGCTTTAATGCCAGTTCAAATGCCTTTGGTGATTCCGGATTCGGATAAGATACCGTTGGGAAATTACCATCCGGCAGCTCCTGTTCCGGCACTACATATACCTGTTCAAATCCTAACTCTTTTAATACTCTGCGAACCGGAAGGTTTCCTGTTCCATGTAATGGCGTATAGACAATCTTAATATCCTTTGCCATCTTCTTAATGATTTCCGGATGAATGGACTGTTTCTTTAATTCAGTCATGTAACGGTCATCCATTTCTTTGCCGATGATATGGTAAAGTCCTGCTACTGTTGCCTCTTCTTCACTCATGGTCTTTACCTGAGCGAAATCGGTTACTTTCGCAACTTCCGCTAAAATATTTTTATCATGTGGCGGAGTAATCTGTGCGCCGTCCTCCCAGTATACCTTATATCCGTTATACTCTCTCGGATTGTGGCTTGCGGTAATTACAATACCGGAAATACATCCTAACTCACGCACTGCAAATGAAAGTTCCGGTGTCGGTCTTAAAGATTCAAATTTATAAGTTACAATACCGTTTGCATTTAAGCAAAGCGCAGCTTCTTCGGCAAATTCCGGAGACATAATTCTGGAATCGTATGCAATGGCAACTCCCTTCTTCTGTCCGTTCTGGCTTACAATATAATTTGCAAGTCCCTGGGTTGCCTGACGCACGGTATAGACATTCATGCGGTTGGTTCCGGCTCCGATAACCCCTCTTAAACCACCGGTACCAAACTCCAACTGACGATAGAAGCGGTCTTCGATTTCTGCGTCCTGTCCTTCTAATGCCTTAAGCTCTGCTCTTGTTGCCTCATCAAAATATGTATCGTTACACCATTTTTCATATACTGCTCTGTAATCCATGTTAATACCCTCATCCTTCCTTAAATTTACTTTTGTTAGTTAATTATAACAGATTAATTTAAGTTTGTGTATAAGGATTTTTAAGTTATTTTAGGTTTTTTAACTTTTTGTTACTTTTGAATAGAATCGTAGTATTTTTTCACGATTTTCTCCGCCGGTTTTGCATATATTTCATAATCTTTTCTCTTTAAGGCAGCATTCTTCGTGTAGAGATGATTGCTCCAGGACCAGAATGCCATGCCCTTTACCCAGTCTCTTTTTAAGCAGGCTTCAAACATTGCTTCATACCAGTCCGCCTGTCCGGCTGCATCTGCTTCTCCCTGTACTGTCCAGTCATTTGGCACTTTATTGGAATCCACGATAGACATGCATCCTGCTTCCGCAAAGAAAAATGGCTTTTGAAATTTCTTTACTACTGCTTCAATCCGGTCAAGCTGGTTTTCCCAATCCTCCAATGGATAATAGCCGCTGGATGAAATCACATCTACCGCATCCCACCATTTCACATTATGTTCCTGATATTTATCGGTATTATAGGACACAAGTCCATCAAATTCGCCCCGGATGTCAGCAATCAGTTTCCGCCACTCTGCTTCCCTTCGCTCTGCCATAACCATTTCGCAGCCTGCAATATGCATTTCTACACCCATTTCTTTTGCCAGTCTCGCATAATGAAGCTGAAATTCGGTATAGGATTCAAACCAGTTGCACCACTTTGGTTCGCAGACTACGTCTTCATCAAAGAAGTTGACATGGGCGCGCCAGGTTCCGTTCTTGCAATTTACTGTAGGCTTTAATGCCACACGCATGCCAAGCTCTTTTGCATAATCAATCATGCCCTTTAATTCATCATCTGACACCGTTGCTTCCGAAGTATAACAAATCTCTTCTGACTGCGCCGTATCCTGCAAGCCATTGGGTGCTAAGATAACAAAATTGCTGTTGGTGCGTTCCTTCATTTTCTTTAAGCTGTCAAAGGCTCGCTTCTCCTGATAGCTTCCTTTTCTCGCAAACGGTGCATATGTCATGCCGCAAATATATTCCATCGTAAATGTTTCCTTTCTCCTCTTTCAATGACTTTTTATGATGGAAACTATAGCATTCGCTATGGAATCTTGCTATAATGATTTATTATAAAAATAGTAAAAATCTCTTATGACAGGAATTCATTTATTTCAGATATATTGGGGGATGACTTTATGAATTCACTTTTTGAATACAGCGACCGGCTGAATGCTCCTTTTGAATGCTTCTTATTTGATACAAGAATCCATTCTTTTCCCATCCGGTCCCACTGGCATTATTTCGTTGAAATTCTGTATATGTTAGAGGGCACTGCCATCATCAACTGCGATGATGATACTTATGTATTAGAAGAAGGCGATATGACGTTATTCCTTCCGCAGGCAATCCATTCTATTTATACTGCCACGGAGCAGCCGCTGGTTTACTATGTTATGAAGTTTGACTTAAACCAGCTTGCGCCATCCGGCAATGCATTAAGTACCACCTTTTCCGGGATTAATTTTGTATCACTTTTTAATCTGGCAAAGGGTGATTCCCATGCTCCGAAATATTTTTCCAAAGCGATGTTGATGGACTATCCCATTGCCGGTATCTTTTCTTCCTGCGAACAGGAAATGAAACAGCAGGAATACGGCTACCGGATTCTGGTGCAGTCCCAGATTAATTCCCTTTTGACTTTTATCCTGCGCATCTGGCGGACTCAGGGATTTAATACGGATAAGGCTCTTGCTATCCCTCAGAATACAGAAGAAGCGTCCATACATTCCATTACGGAATATATCGACGCTCATGCCCAGGAACCATTAAAGGTGGAAGACCTTGCCAAAATGTGTAATATGAGTTATTCCTATTTTGCCAAGAGCTTCCGGGAACTCTATGGTCAGTCCTGTAAAAAATATATTGAATTTATCCGCCTTTGTAAGGCTGAGGATCTGCTGCTCTTTACCAATCTTGACTTAAATTATATCAGCCAGGAAACCGGATTTTCCGATTGCAGTCATTTTATTAAGGCTTTCCGAAGCAAGCACAAGATGACGCCAAAACAATACCGGAAGGAGCATTCCTCTTAATAGAACATTCTTAAAGCTGCATTTTTAAAGTTATATTCTTAAGGTTGCATTCTTATAGGTGCATATAGATATCCGCCTGCTGGATTGCCACATCTGCTCCTGCCATCAGCATGGCAAAGAAGGTTAATGTGATGGTAAGGAATACCGCCTTACCATCATAGACAAATTCCACATTCTTCTTCCGGTTGGCAAGAAGAATTTCTATTCCAAGTAAGATAAAGATACATGGCCAAATATGAAAAATGATTTCATAGGTCAATACAGGCACAAACAGATGCACCAGAAACAGGATTCCAAATAAAACCAGCGCACTGCCTAAGGTAATGCTGCCCACTCTATGGGTGCGTACTTCTTTCACATTCTCATCCATTTTCCCTATGCCTCCTTTGTTTCTTCTTCCTCAAGGGATTTTTTCTTACCATGAACCAGATAAATTCCTGCTGCTATAATTGCAATTCCTGCCAGCAGTCTTGGAAGCCGGTAACCAATTTCCCGAAGTACCCAGACCATTTCATCCGGAACTAAATTTGCAATCATCCAATAGAAGCTGTTCCAGATTAACATAATACCAAGCAGAATGAGTACTACTGCAATAATGGTACGATAACGCTGTACAAAGGTTTTGTCTTTCCCGCCTTCTCCACTTAAATGGAATAAATAATCATCCTCTACGGCATAGAATTCTTCATCAGATAAGCCTGCCAAATTGTGCACATGGAAGAAACTGTAGAACCATGCAATAACTGCAAGCACCGCCAACGGTCCAATTTCAAAAATCGATGCTACCACAATAATGCCACAGAACATTGACATCAGGCTTAAGCCCATTTTCATAAATCCCATAT